>NZ_JAYGHE010000024.1:47204-88909 GCF_034931145.1 Nostoc sp. UHCC 0252
TATCATGTTCGACTTAATACTTATGTCATTGCAAGCGTTGCGCGGCAATCCCAAACCTTTGCGATTGCTTCATTCCACTTCGTTGCATTCGCAATGACATATTATAAGTGATTTGCCGAACATGATATGATTGTCTGGTTGTGTTATGTTATGTCCGACAAATTACTTGTGATCTGTCATTGCGAGTCCAACGAAGTGTTCGCAATGACAATTATTTAAGCGGACATGATATTACCTGGGAATTAAACCATTAAGCTTGTTGTACTTCTGGACGACCATCTTCAACCACAAATGAAGCCCGCTTACTAAGCGTACCAAATGGGGTTGTGACATTTGACATAACCAAATAGTCTGTCTTCCAGTTGGTGGGAGTCAGGGAACAACGAACATAGCCCCGTTGACTATTGAAGAACTTAATATGTGGGTTATCGGGTAAATAAGCTTCAACTGTGGGGGTGGTGTCCGATCCATCTCCACCGGAGCTAATTGAAGAACAGACGAATTCACTGCCAACTGTGGCGGATTGTGGATTATCAAAGTTAGCTTTGAGATTCATCGCCCAGTGGGAATGCACATCACCTGCTAAGGATACTGGATTGGAGGGCTGGCGCTGTCCGAGGAAAGCCATGAGGCGATCGCGCGAAGCCACATAACCATCCCATTTATCCATGCTGTAAGTTCCGCCCGGCCCTGGTTTCGTGTCTCTTTGAGCGATCGGAACCTGCTGCGCCAAAACATTCCACTTGGATTGTGAGCTATTTAAACCATCGAATAACCACTGCTCCTGTGCCTTACCGGTGATGGTTGCATTCGGATCTAAACTCTCTGGACAACGTTCTTTAGTACCATCACCACAAGGCTGATCGGTGCGATATTGGCGGGTATCAAGAACATGGAAGGTGGCTAAATTACCAAAGGAAAGCCGACGGTATAGTTGCATATCGGGGCCAACCGGACGCGAAAAGGGTCGCAGTGGCATGTGTTCGTAGTAAGCCTGATAAGCAATAGCCCGTCGTTCGAGGAAAATAGCCCGATCCTGATCTGGTTCAGTATCAACTTGGGAGATGTCGTTGGCGTAGTTGTTTTCTACTTCGTGGT
The DNA here is from genome assembly GCF_034931145.1 of Nostoc sp. UHCC 0252. Taxonomy (NCBI): domain Bacteria; kingdom Bacillati; phylum Cyanobacteriota; class Cyanophyceae; order Nostocales; family Nostocaceae; genus Nostoc; species Nostoc sp. UHCC 0252. The sequence continues at coordinate 48,303 of NZ_JAYGHE010000024.1, forward strand.
CATCCCAGGTAACAATCCAAGGAAATGCTGCATGGGCTGCTTGCAGATTGGTATCAGTTTTATAAAGGGCGTGACGGTTGCGGTAATCTTCTAAGGTGAAAATTTCTGAACCATTGTGTTGTCTGGGAGTAGTAGTTGAGATTCCCCCTTCATAGATGTAATCACCAACATGCACTACTAAATCGAGGTCGTCCTGTGCTAGATATTTGTAGGCGGTATAGAATCCCTGCTGATAGTTTTGGCAGGAGACTAGACCAAAGTTAAATTTACTCAAATAGCTATTTGCTAAAGGTGCTGTCCGAGTGCGACCAATGGGGCTAGCATCTTGACCGACAAGGAAGCGATACCAGTACCAAGTATCAGATTGCAGTCCTTCTACCACAACTCGCACTGAATGGGCTAGTTCTGGGGTTGCAAGTACCGTACCTCTAGAGACAACGCGTCTCATGTCAGAATCAGTTGCTATTTCCCAGCGAATTGGTACATTCACAGGTGGCATTCCACCACCCTCTAAGGGTTCAGGAGCGAGACGAGTCCAGATTACTACGCTACTAGGATAGGGTTCACCGGACGCTACACCCAAGGTAAAAGGATAATTGGAAAATCTGCCTGTAGCGATCGCTCTTTGGTGAGAAAATTGGTTAGCGATCGCTAAACCAGACAATGCTCCTGCACCGATAATTAAGTTGCGTCGTTTCATTCGACTATGCAGAAAGCGCTCAAAATTTTGGTAATCTACCATTTTCTTCTCCTGAGTAACAGGTAAATTCACAGCAACAGCTAACACAAAGAAGGCAGGGAAATCGTAGGCAAACTTCGTAATTAGTTCCCTTGCCAAAATCAGGTTGTAATTCCCAATTTTCTCTTAGTGTCAATGTGTTAGATGTTATGTTTCTACAGAAAAGCCTACTAGTAAGAGATTAATTCTTGGCAAAGAAAGCGTTAATATCAACTTAACTAAGCTAGACTTTAACCTTTTTCATTGATGCTACTTTTCTCTTCATCATCAAGCCAAAGCTACAAGCAAAGAGAGCGCCAAATAAAGGGGTAGATTCAGGTACTTGTCTATACGAAACTCTACCTGATATAGGTGCAACATCTGGAGAAGTTCTAGAGAAAATTGTAAAATCTTCACCGACGATTTCGTAACTTAGAGAACTGGTAGGATCAGATTTATCGTTGAACAGATAATCTAATGCAAAAGATGTTTCTCCTGTTAAAGATGTGGTTTGAAATACAACAGGGAAGTCTGGATAGTTGTTGTCATCTTGTTCTGTATAAACGGTAGAATCACCGTCAAATTGAAAAGAGAGTGACTGAATTGTAGCTTCGGGAGTATAATCATTACTCAAAGTCGAGTCATCAAAGCTAAAAAAGCCATTTCCCTTAGTTATAGAACTATCAACTGTGAAAGCGTAATTAATAATTGCCGCAGATACAGATTTTGCATCTACAACAGCAAAACCTAAAGTTAGGCTAGCAGCAGCAATGGCTAATTTTGGAACTATTTTCATTTCCATTTTCCTCACAATAAACTTTTATAAGCAATGCACACTAAAAGGTATAGAAATAGCCCTTTCTAGCTTCCTTCTTTCTTTCCCAAACAGATATTTATCACTGATTAGAACAGTGATGAAAATCAATGATTTTTCCCTTTTTAATAAAGAGAAATAAGTCTCCAAGTAATTGGATGCACCTTATATTAAAATTGCGAGTTTAAGCAGACTTTAATTAGAGGTAAAATAAGATAAAATATAAGTTTGCAATATATAGGGCTTCTCCTACTCTGCGGGAAGCCCTTTGCGTCTACATCATGTAGTTTTTTGTAAGTCCTATAAAGATTATTGGATTCACCAAAAACCTTTTCAAATAAAAATCTTCGTTCGTATTCAAGACTAAAATTCTAGCTTTGGGGACTGAAGTCCCCACTACAAACTACTTATTATGAGTCGTAACTCACTACTAAAATCAAACACGAAATGAAGACAGTCGCTACAGAATACTACTCAATTATTCTTCTAACATTTTGAAGAATCTAGTAAAGTAATCTGGGAAGGTTTTCGCTGTACAGCCAGGATCTTTAATGATAATTCCTGGAACCTTTAAGCCAGTGACAGCAAAAGCCATAGCCATTCGATGATCGTGATAGGTTTCAATTTCCGCCGGGGTAATGGGGCCAGGCTCAATTTTTAGTCTATCGGGAAATTCTTCAACCTGAACCCCTAGCCGCCGCAACTCTGTCACCACAGCTTTAATTCGGTCGGTTTCCTTATATCGAATATGTTCCACATTACGAATAGTAATTGGTGAACTGGCAAAAGGCGCGATCGCACCTAATGTTTGCACTAAATCCGATATATCATTCATATCAATATCTATGCCTTGCAATTGCTTCGGCCCTGTCACTTCGGTATAATCATCCGAAGCTTTAACTTCACAACCCATCTGTTCTAAAACATCTAGCCAGAGAATATCACCCTGACATGATTGTTTCGTCAAATGTTTGACGCGCACTCGTCCACCGGTGACGGCGGCGGCGGCAAAAAAGTAAGAAGCATTTGACGCATCGGGTTCTACTGTATAGTGTCGAGCTTGGTAACGTTGACCTGCTTTAATTTGAAATTGATTATCGCCGATTTGATTCACCTCTACGCCAAAATCTGCCATTAAACGGCAGGTCATCTTAACGTAAGATTGAGAAACTAATGTCCCCTCAATCTCAATGCTCGTATCTTGTTGAGCATAAGGCGCAATCATCAGTAATGCTGAAAGTTGTTGACTTGTTTGGTTCGCTTTTAAACTAAAATTTCCGCCAGCGAATCCTTTGCTATAGACGGTGTAGGGCATAAACCCAGAGTTTCCCTCAAAGTTAACGGTTGCTCCCCCCGTTTGCAGCACCGTCAACATATCACCCATCGGTCGTTCTCGCATTCGAGGAACGCCATCTAGACGATATTCACCATTACCTAGTGCCACCAACGCCGAAATAAACCGTGCTGCTGTACCCGCCAAACCCACAAATAAATCTGCCTGTTTAGCTGGAATATCACCTCCTCTTCCCGCCACTTGGATTTGTGCCTGATGAGGATTCAAAGTAATGGGAATGCCTAATTGCTCTACGCACTTAACAAAATACTCGCTGTCTTCACTAAATAAGGCATTTTCTAAAATAGAGTCACCTTGCGCCAAAGCTGCGACAAGCAATGCCCGATTGGTAAGACTTTTAGAACCGGGAATTTCTACCGTGGCATCCACTGGCCGATTTAGAGCAGGAATTGCAATGGTATCCACGTTAAACCTCCAAGTAGGCGGTTAGCTACAACTTTATATATTGCCATATTGTCAAGCAATTTAAATTTTAGATTTTAAATTTCATCACACAAGCAGTAAAAAATAACCAATTCCTCATTCCCAATAGATCATAGTTGAGTGAAAAATCTGGCTCTGCTTTTGGGAATACTTGAGCTATTCACCTGACTAATCAGAACTTCGTCAGGCTGGGTGAGGTTAGGGCATTGTCATGAAGGGAGGTGTATGTAAATAGGTTCAACCGAAAAAGTAGGTAATTCAGCTTTTTTTGAAACAGTAACAATTGTTGCTGATCTAACCAGGCGATCGCGGTAAGATTTTGGACTTAAGTCAGATCCAACTTCAACCAATACTTAATAATTTGTAATTAAGGGTATAGAGTAAATAATTTTACTTTTGGGTATACAAAATATAACTCCTTGTCAAACAGAGATTCAATTACATCCAAAGGACAAATGACCAACGTAAATAAGTTTCAAAAACTAGTAGAACTTGCAAATGAATATGGCATTATTTGCCAACCAACACCAGAAGAATGTTTGATTGCATCCTTACCTGGAGACGATGATTTTTTATTAGCTTTTACTTGGTCTGGTGCAGTTGAAGGAGAGCCGCCAGAGCATGAATTAATCGCAATTAGTGTACAGGATATAGTCAAAGAAGTTACCGTTGCAGCTTGGCAGATTCCTTTTTATTTATTCGGAAACGTTTTAAGACAAGCTCAGATGCTTGTTGCTGCCCACAAAGATTTTGTTAGCTAAAAGACAAGCTATAGCTAAAAACTACAAACTATTATCCCTGTCAGCCGTGACAGGGATTTTTATTATAAAATTGTTTGAGGCTTTTGCCGTGTTAGCTGAGATGAAACTTTAGAGGTAATTAGCGATCGCTCGAAGGTGTCCCTGATTATAATGCGATCGCGCAGTTGGAAAAAATCTGAATCAACTCTCATTTTTCAGCTTTAACATTTCCATCAAGACTACCGCAAAGATAAGGATCTCTGCGGTAGTTTTAAGTCAATGCCCATTCAAAGCAGCTAGATCTAGCTTAATTTGCTACTTTTTATTATTCCCGATTCTAGAATACTGAGAGTTTCTACACTCAACTAACCCATTTTTTGCACTGCACTCAACATAAAATTAACACGCTGCTCAAACTCTAAATTTTTGACCATTGCGACAAAATCATCTGTTTCACCAGGAAGTTGATAGTCGGATGGCACTTGAATGACGCTTCCATTGTCCATTCCTTGTGCGAGCATTAGCCAAACGTCTAATTTAGCATTGGGGCTTAGAGCATTATAGCCTTGGGTGATATTGTTATTTGCACCATTAATAATGTCACGTTGTGCTTGCAGTTGTTCTTCTTTAGACAAGTTCAGGATTTGGTCAAACACTGCTTTCGCAGGAGCTTCAACGCTTGAAGGAGGTGCTGGGTTTAGTTGCTCTTTAAGATCCAGATAACCGAACCAAAGTAGGGCTAGCTGAGTATCTGCATCAAAACCTTGAAAAGTTTCTAAAGCTGGTTTTGTTGCTTCGTCGGCTGTGTAAGTCATAAAAAACTCCAACTAAGTTAAGGTTATTTTGATTTCCTCAGTTACTTACTAAGAAAATTTGTTTTCAGTAGCTTCATATAACTTAACGAACAAATAAAGATGCATAACCCTACTTAAGGTATAAATAGAAGTCATTACATAAGACAGATATAGATAACTGAAGTTGCTAGTTACAAAAATGCCTGTTTCGATGTATGGGGAAGCAACGATAAATGTTAAAACTTTAAGTAACACCTGTAACAGGAAGCGATCGCACCGTTAGAAAAACAAACCTCATATTCTGTTGTCAGACATCGCAGCCAACACCATCGGTAACTGCTACCCCTAACCCTCAAGGTTGGTTGTGGAGTCAGCAGCTAAGTTTGTATTTGGGTGTTCACGAAAATAAATTGCGTTACTTTACCCCCAAAGGAGAGCTAATTCCCACACCTGAAGAATTTGCTCAACAACGGGTGCAACGTGCCGATCAATTAGCAGCAAAACTGCGAGAATTGAATATTGATCCTGACAATTTTTAAAGTCAGAGTAATTCCAATACGGTTTGGTTAAGGTTTTCTGATGAAAATTCTAGATCGCAAAGACGCGATAAATCGCCGTCTCTACAAAGGACTGATTATTGTAGAGACGGCGATTCATCGCGTCTCTTGTCTTAACCGAACGGTATTGAGGGTAATTCGACTTCTGTGTACATGAGACATCTCCAGAAATTAAATATGCGTTATCCAGAACCCTTGTTTTGACGTAGCAGTGCTACGTCAAAACAATTCTTTTTCGGAGATGTCTATGGTATTTCCGATAATTTTTAATTCAAAAAAGATCAAGTAGTATATTCGGCGTTAATCCTCACATAGTCATAACTCAAATCACAACCCCAAGCTTTACCAACACCATAACCATTACCAACGTTAACGGAAATTAATACCGTATCTTCTTCGAGATAAGCACTTGTCGCTGCTTTTTTCAAATAAGCACTCGCTGCTGCACGATCAAAAGTTAAGGGTTGCCCATTTTCTAACATTAAGAAATTCCCCAGCTTAATTTGCAGGTTTTCTTGCTCAAAGGGTATACCTGCACGTCCGGCGGCGGCGGCGATGCGTCCCCAGTTGGGATCTCGTCCAAAGATTGCAGATTTAACTAAGGATGAACCAGCGATGGTTTTGGCTATTTGTCGGGCTGAAATTTCATCATGGGCCCCTGTGACTTCCACTTCTATTAGACAAGTTGCGCCTTCACCATCACGAGCGATCGCTTTAGCTAAATGCTGACAAACTGCTGTTAACATCGCCTCTAATTTCTCTGCTTCTGCGCCCCATTCGATAATTGCTGGGGTGCGAGATTGACCGTTTGCCAAGGCGATTAAGCTGTCGTTGGTGCTAGTATCACCATCCACGGTAATGGAATTAAAGCTTCTATCAGCCGCCCTTGTTAACATTTGCTGCCAAAGGGCTGGCGAAACCACAGCATCACACGTAACAAATGCCAACATGGTTGCCATGTTGGGATGGATCATACCGGAACCTTTGGCAATGCCGCCAATTCTGACTGGGCGATCGTTTATAGTTGTCTCCAGGGCAATGGATTTTGTAACTAAATCTGTAGTGATAATTGCTCCAGCTGCGGCATCTGAACCTGTTGCTGATAATGCTGCTGCTACCTTGGGAATCCCACTTCGCAAAGCATCCATCTTGATTCTTTGACCAATTACGCCAGTAGAAGCTAATAAGACAGATTCAGACGAGATATTCAGGGCTTGGGCTACTGCCATCGCAGACTCTAGGGTATCAAGGTAGCCTTGAGTTCCGGTAGCGGCGTTTGCTTGTCCAGCGTTGCAGAGGATGGCACGAGCGCTATGTTTGGCTTGCAAGCGTTGGCGACAATATTCTACACAGGCAGCTTTAACTTGACTGGTGGTAAATACACCAGCTGCGATCGCTTCCACCTCCGAGAATATCAAAGCTAAATCCGGCAACCCCGAAGGTTTCAACCCTGCGGTAATTCCCGCCGCCTGATATCCCCTTGGTGCTGTGATGCCACCTGTGATTTTTTGCCAATCTGCCATTTTCTTCCTTACAACTATCAGGTTGGATAAATCAATTTGTGCTTTAAAAAAGTGCTAAGTCTTGAGCTAGGAAAGACGCGATGAATCGCGTCTGTACAAAAAGTGGGAGTTTCCCCCAATTCCCAATTCCCATTGTGAGTTTATTTGCTGATGGCAATAATAATGCACCAGTTGGCGATTAGCATAATTGTTTTTACCTTTCTTATGACGAAAGACAAATATGAAAAAAGAGAGCAACTTGGGTCGCTCTCCAGATCATTACGGTGCATCTTTTACTTACAGCTTTTATTTTAATATCTAAGGGTTAATACTTATTCATTAAGATTTTTTATAAAAACTTGACATATTTTTCCGTAAATACCACAAATTATGATAAAAAAGAGAGCTACTTAGGCAGCTCTCCAGATCATCAGGGTGCATCTACTTACCACAGCATATCATTTTAGGTATGCGGGTTGTCACCAGGTTTTATATAAAGATTTGATGAAGATGTACGGGAAAATACTTACTTGGGAATTGGGAATGGGGAATTGGGGAGTTGGGAAAAGACTTACTATAGCTCCCCTCTGCCCTTCACCCAATACTGTTTAAAACCCTTACCGAACAGTAATTACGAATTACGAATTACGAATTACGAATTACGAATTACAAAGCGTTCAGTTTTTTCTCTACCAATTCGTTAGTCAGCTTAGGATCGGCACGTTTGGCTGTCTTTTTCAGAACTTGTCCGACAAAGAAGCCTTTGAGGTTGGTGTTACCGTTGCGATACTTTTCTAGTTCTTTGGGATTGGCGGCTATGACTTCATCAACAATGGGTTCTAGTACACTAGGATCGGTGATTAACTCTTGACCTGCAAAGGCTTTTTCAGGAGAAATCCCACTGAGCAAATCTGGCAACTTTTCTTTAGCTTGAGCATTGCTAATTTTGCCCGTTTCGATGCGGTTAATGATCTCAGCTAAATTGGTGGGAGTCAGCCCGATTTGAGTAATATTGAGTTTTTGCTTATTAAGATAGGCGGCGATATCTTGAGTAATCCAGTTTGCAGCAGCTTTAGGATTTGCTCCAGATGCGATCGCAGTTTCAAAGTATTCCGTTACTGGATGATCTTCTGTCAACACTCGTGCATCGTAAACTGAAAGCCCCAACTCATTTTCATAATGATGGCGTTTTTGGGCTGGTAATTCTGGTAATTCGTTACGCCATTGCTCTAATTGAGCATCTGTCACCTCAATTGGTGATAAATCTGGTTCGGGGAAGTAGCGGTAATCGCTAGAACCTTCTTTTATCCGCATACTACTTGTGCGTTGAGCGCCTTCTTCCCACAGTCGAGTTTCTTGGATGATGCGCTCGCCTGCTTCAATGGCGGCGATTTGGCGCTCAATTTCGTAGTCAATCGCCCGTTGGATGGCGCTGAAGGAGTTCATGTTTTTAATTTCTACCTTAGTGCCAAATTCCTTTCGTCCTACTGGACGCACAGAAATGTTGACATCGCAACGCAGAGATCCTTCTTGCATATTTCCATCGCTCACACCGAGATAGCGGACAATCCGGCGTAACTCTTCGGCATATTCAGCAGCTTCTAACCCAGAACGCAAATCAGGTTCCGAGACAATTTCGACTAATGGTATACCTGCGCGATTGTAGTCTACCAGAGAATAAGAAGAACCAGAAAGGCGATCGCTGCCGGCATGTACCAATTTCCCAGCATCTTCTTCCATGTGCAGACGTGTAATACCAATACGTTTGCGGCTGGGATTGCCTTCAGCATCTACCAATTCTATTTCTAACCAACCATGTTCTGCGATCGGTAAATCATATTGAGAAATTTGGTAATTTTTGGGTAAGTCAGGATAAAAATACTGTTTCCGGTCAAACTTACTATATCTAGCAATTTGACAATTCAGTGCCAAACCAGTTTTGACAGCGTATTCTAATACTTTTTCATTGAGTACAGGTAACACCCCAGGCAAACCCATACAAACCGGGTCAATGTTAGTATTTGGGTCAGCACCAAATGCCGTTGAGCTATTAGAGAAAATTTTGGTCTTAGTACTCAGCTGACAATGGGTTTCTAGACCAATAATCGCTTCATACTCAGTTTTTACAGTTGTAGCAGTCGTCATAATATCACTAATTTCGGCATAATCCTTGTAGTGGTACTATTGTAGCGGCGTATTGACATGCGCTGAAGACGGTTATTCGGGTGAGTAATGCTTACCGTCATACGCTTGAAAAGAAAGGTGCAAACCTAAGATGAAGAAAATCTTGATTATTGGTTCAGGGGGTGCTAGTAAATCTACCTTAGCCCGCGAACTAGGAAGCATCTTAGGCTTAGAAGTCATTCACTTAGATGCTTGGTACTGGAATTCTGGCTGGGTTGAGACTCCAAAAGCTGAATGGCAAAGTATTGTCCAAGACCTAATCTTGCGAGAATCTTGGATTATGGATGGTAATTATAATGGTACTCTCGACATTCGTTTATCAGTTGCAGATACAGTAATATTTTTGGATTTTCCTCGAACTTTATGTTTGTTGCGAGTGATTAAACGTCGCTTCGTCTATGCTAGACAATACAGACCTGATATAGCATCAGATTGCCCTGAAAGATTGACTTGGAAATTTATTAAATATATCTGGTCATACCCAATTATTCGCCGTCCTGGAATTTTAGAAAAACTGAGTCAATTACCACCAAACCAGCAAGTTATTATTCTCCGCGAACCAACAGAAGTTAGAGAGTTTTTACAAAATATTTCCCACCATTCAGATTGACTGAATTGGTTTTTATTAAAAATATCTGAAAAATAGGTAAAGTAGATATTGTTAATTGTATGCTAACCAACTATCACTAACCAAGGTTAAATTACTATAATAAAGTATAAAATTAGCAAATTAGGTTAGGGAACAACCAAAATTATGATTGATGTCAAAACAGCAGTGAATGCTGCCTATAAATACATAAAAGCCATACAAGATATGATGGGTTCGTCATTAGGAGATTTGAGGCTTGAAGAAGTTGAACTTTCTGACGATAAAAGCTTCTGGTTGATTACTTTAGGGTTCGATATTCCTAAAAAACCTCCTAAAAGCCAATTGGAAAACTTTATTACTACCTCTCTGACTTCTACCCCTGTGCTATATGAACGAGAATATAAACTTTTTAAGGTAAATTCTGAAACTGGCGAAGTAGAAGCAATGAAAATTAGACAAGTATGAAAGATTTGATTGCTTCCCTTATTCGTCGTTATTGCCAAAAAGGGGTTTTAATTGATACAAACATATTGCTTCTCTTTTTAGTTGGGAGTGTCAATCAAGAACGAATAACTAAATTTAATAGAACCCAGCAATTTATAGCAGAAGATTATGAGCTTCTGCTAGCATTTATGGCAAACTTTCAAAAGCTTGTAACAACTCCGAATATTCTGACAGAAGTTAATAGCCTTGCAAATCAACTTGGTGAACCTGAACGTTCTCAGTGCTTTGCAATATTTGCTCAATTTGTTAAAAATGTTGCTCTTTTGGATGAATACTACGTAAAGAGTTTAGATGCTGTTAATACTGAAAAATTTGTCAAATTCGGACTTACTGACAGTGGAATCCTGACTTTATCTAAAGGGAAGTACCTTGTATTAACTGATGACTTCAAGCTAGCAAGTTATCTTCAGAGTGTAGAAGTTGACGTGATTAACTTTAATAATATTCGTATCTTTAACTGGAAGTAAAATATGAAATTCAACCCCACATCTAAAGCAATACGCTTGGGTTAGTGATAAGCCACAAAGAAAGATACCCCAACCTACGCCATTCCGCTTAATGACGGAAATATGCACGCGGCTGACTCCTTTAAAAAAAAGCCTTGCTCTAATTCCTCCCTTTTTTAGGGCAAGCCTTTACAATCCGTAAGGAAATTAATTGAATAATTCTTAAAAATATGTAGCAACCCTAAATCATTTGTGAAAATCCTCCTTATTCTCTCCGCGTTCTCTGCGCCTCTGCGGTTCGTTATAAAAAAATTATTTTTCACAAATCAGATAGCATCGCTATATACACCCCTTAATTCATCCCTAGAACTTTTTAATAATCAATCAAACTATCAAAAATATTAGCACTCAAGGCTTGTTAGTGCTAATTTATGACTGAGATTTAATCCCTATGATATAAACCAAAACTATACTTTTTCTAGATGCTTTCGTTACTTATCAGATATTATATTAGAAAAAACTAAAGATTTCCTGCAAGTAATTTAAAACTGGGAGTCCTAGCATGAAATACACTTTTGATATTGTCGGAGTATCTCCACTTTTGCAGTTTTTTAATCACCAGCAGCAAAATGAGCAAAAACCACCGCACCAAGGCGTGGAATACTTGGGAATGCATACATGCACACTAGATACATTTCTAGAATCGGTAGAACCAGTTCCAGCCAAGTGGGGTTGGAATTTAGATCAAGTAGTAGATACCGTGATTCAATTTTGGCTGAACAACTCAGAAAGTATTAGCTATTGGAAAGTATCTTTAAGTAATGCTGGTAAAGATAATTTACTAGTCGCAAGGTTGGCGGATATAACCGCCTTACAAGCTGAATTTGAATCCCTGCTAGATAAGGAGTGGTAAAAAGATAGCTAGATAGGAGTATGAATTACTCCACCTCCAGCCAAAATCATTACTTTTCCCAGTTATTCTCATTTTCAAGTATTTTGAGAATTTTTAGATATAAATTTTCTACTCTCCTAGTCTGAACTTCACCAAATGATGCATAGTGGCTTAAGCTAGGAGCGCCGTTGACTTCAATGATTGTATAATCGTCGATTGGTGACGTTATATCACTAGTCAGAATGTCCACGCCTGCTAATCTCAGCTCCATATCTTTTGTAATACTTACTGCTAGTTTTTGAAAGTCAGGATGGATACTTTCTGTAAAATCTACTGCTTCGCCTCCAGTCGATAAATTTGCATTATCTAAAAGATAGACAATATTATTTTTAGGTATAACGCTACTAAAATTGAGCTTCCGTCTTTGCAAGTTTTTTTTAATTCTATAATCTTCAAAATCTATAATTTCTTTTCTACCATTTTTGATAAAATTTTCTTGCTTCTGTTGCATAAGCTCTAAAACATTAGATTGACCATCTCCTGTTATTAATAGGGGAATTCTTTGATACGCCGAAACTACTTCATTATCAAGTACTAGAATTCTATAGTCATTGCCACTATAAAATCGCTCAACAATAAAACCTGAGACTTTCTGCAATATTTTCTTAGCTACTTGATAGTATTCTTTTTTATTATGTATTTTTGTAACGAATATGCCTTGACTGAGATTAATTGGCTTGATGATTACGGGAAATCCTAATTCTTTAGCATAAGAGAGTCCCGCATCAATATTTCTGACATTAGCTAGCTCTTCGCATAATTCTTCACTAAAAAATGTTTTTCCTTCAGTAACTTTGTAGCCAAAATGATTCAGAAAAAAGCTAGAAACACTTTTGTCTTTAGCTATTGCTGTTGAGCCAGAAGAGTTAATACTAAATCTGGTAGTGCGAAAAAAAGTTTTATTTCCATTTTTAAAGGTAATCAGTCCCATAAAGGGGCATTCTGGATCTACTAAAACTACTGCTCCTATTTCCTCTGCTACTTTTTGAATTATTGATGTTAAAAATGGTGTTTCCATTATCATAACTATAATTTTACCGGGGAATACTAACTTTCTTAGGGCAAATAGTCAAGGTTTTATAAATTAAACAATTGCACTATGTATTGTTCCTATAGCTATAGCAAAAAGTTTAATAAAAATTCATTTATTACTATCTATATAAATTATTAATTTTTAATTATTACCAAGTAATTATAAAAAACATAAATGTCTACAATAAAGCTTTCCCGTAGGCGTGTAGCCCATCGTAGACATCGCACTGATCGGAAATCAAAACTGTCACGTTAATCTTTATTCACAAATTAAATTTTAATAGTTATTTTTAAGACACTTAGCTTAGTTTTACTACTGATACTGATTTTACTTATGGATATGCATAAAAATCATGCAAATCCAATATTTGCCGAACTTTCTGCTTAAACATTGTTGTGTGCTGAAAACAATTGCAAATTAAGGCTTTGAGATTCATAACTATCTGAAAATTACAACTTAGTTGGTCTAAAATATAGCGCTAAGTGTTGACAACTTATTAATAATCGAATAACAAGGTGGCAGCAGCATAAAAAAAAGCGTTAGTGCATTCCTACCTAGAAACTAATTAACGTCCTTCATTAAACTTCATACGGTTAACATCATTATGCCAGAAAATACGGATAACCAAGCTTCTAAATCAGACAATCAAGGTATTGCTTATAAAGAACGCCTAAATTCTTGGGCGATCGCTCGTCAGCTTCCTAATACGCAACGGGAAATTGTAGCTCGCTTCCGCAGCCGTTCTGATGCAGATGGTTATATGCGACACCTTCCTCAAGAAATACCAAATGCTTCCTACATGGTTGTTTTTGATTGTCAACGCGAAACATCTGTAATCTAAAGCACAATTTTAGGCAATAGACCTATCTGGAAAATAGGGAACAGAGAAAAAGATTTTCATTCTAGATTGTGTTCGCGTAGGGAGTGCTTGTCTTGACTCTGTTCATTAACTTCTTTTTGCACTATTGTGTTGAAAAGGGAAGGGTTAAGGGGAATCAATCCCTTTAACCCTTGTTTTTAATCTTTTTTTTATGTTGATTTGCGTAGCTGTTTTAAAAGTAGGGGCACAAGAAGTCTGCCTCTAAGTGTCTAAACACTAGTCAAAGAATTAAAAATACAACGCTGATAATGAGTATTCTTAACTTCTACAGGGAAGCAAGCTACGCACAGCGTCTCGTAGATAGCTTTATAGTCCGTCAGAAATATTGCTTACAACTCCAGATTGCAATTCATGCTCTACTTAAAATTTTTGGATGTTGCCAAAAAGCATAAAGCATATTTTAACCTAAAAAATTCAGTAATTGCCCCCTTGCCATTGATATTTTAGATTACTTAAAAGTAAAAGTCAGTGCAATAAGCCCTGAAAGTACTTGAGGGTTAATAAAGAAGTGATTAAACAGCACCAATATAACTGGTTAAAAGCTGTGATGTTTTTCCGCAAGCGAAAATTACTAGCTTTGTTGTTGGGGATTTTCTTATCAATCTCTGTAGTCTTACTCTGGCAGAGATTTTTAATCCAAATTCCGGGGTTGTTAACACAATTAATATTGATAGCAGGATTCTTGCTTGTTGTTTCGCTGATATTATCAATCTGTTTTGCCCTGGCACTGAAAGCAAGAAATCAAGAGTTAACTCACAAGATTTTTGAACATAAACAGATAGAAATTGCCTTGCGCGATCGCGAAAATCATCTACGCCAGTTACTAGAAAGCGTCAAAGTCATTCCTTGGGAATTAGACTTGAAAACTGGGCGATTTATTTACGTTGGGCCGTTTTTGCAATGCACAGATAACAAGCAATCAGCACTCAATCAACTGCACTCATCCCTTCAAGATGGAACAAGTTGTAAAGTTATTCTCCGCAACCATAGCAAAGATGGTATCTTGTTCTGGAATGAACTGAGTGTTTCTCCTATACATGACGAAAATGGCAAGTTAAGCCACTTTATTGGAATTCAAACAAATATTAACCATCGCAAGCAAGCTGAAGCCAGCCTGCCTAAGCAAGCTCTCACTTTTGAAAATATGCATGATGGCGTAATTATTACAGATTTAACCGGAAATATTGTTGACTGGAATCCTGCTGCCGAAAGTATATTTGGCTATACCAAAGCCGAAATTTTAGCTAAACATATCAGTATTTTACATCAGCCAGAAGTAGCCACAACATTAAGCGGCAAAATTTTCGAAAAAATCAACCAGCAAGCACGCTGGTCAGGGGAAATACACTTTCTTCGTAAAGATGGCACTAAGGGAATTTGTAAAACAACTGTAGTCTCTTTACAGGATGAACAAGGAGAAGTTATTGCCACTGTTGGCATTAATCACGACATTACCGAGAATAAACGAGCTGAAGAAGCATTGCAACGGCAATTGCATCGCACCCTACTACTTGAACAAATTACTCAAGAAATTCGTCAAAGTCTTGATACTAGCAAAATCTTTGAGACGGCTGCTACCCAAATTGGCCAAGCTTTTAAAGTCGATCGCTGTCTAATCCATTCTTACATTAGCGACCCTATTCCCCAAATTCCCTTAGTAGCACAGTATAATACACTTTCCAATTGCTGCTCAGTAGTGAAATTAGCAGTTCCTATAACTAACAATCCCCATGCAGAGCAGATGATGGCACAAGAAAGTGCGATCGCTTCCCCAAATGTGTATGCCGATCCTTTACTCCAGAAAACTGAAGCTATCTGCCGAGAAATTGGGCTGAAGTCTATGCTGTCAATTCGCACCTCCTATCAAGGAGAACCCAACGGTGCGATCGGGCTACATCAGTGCAGCTATTTTCGTCAGTGGACACCAGACGAAATTGAATTATTAGAAGCAGTGGCGGCTCAATTGGGTATTGCTTTAGCACAGGCTTACTTACTGGAACAAGAAACGCGCCGCCGAGAAGAACTTACTTTAAAAAACTTTGCCTTGGAGCGGGCAAAACGTCAGGCTGAAGCCGCAAATCGAGCAAAAAGTGAGTTTCTGGCAATGATGAGCCACGAAATTCGGACTCCAATGAATGCTGTTATTGGCATGACCGATTTACTGTTAGATACTGACCTCACCCCCCAACAACAAGACTTTGTGGAAACAGTTCGCAGTAGCGGAGATGCTTTGCTCACCATCATCAACGACATTTTAGATTTCTCTAAAATTGAGTCAGGAAAGCTGGAATTAGAAGAACAGCCTTTTGATTTGAGAGCTTGTGTGGAACAGGCCATTTCTTTATTAGCTCCTAAAGCTGCTCAAAAAGATATCGAACTAGCTTATCTAATCCAACCGCAAGTTCCTGCCCAGATTATTGGTGATATGACACGTCTGCGCCAAGTCTTGATGAATCTCCTCAATAACGCAATTAAGTTTACTGAACATGGAGAAGTGGTACTTTATGTTGAACTAGGGGCTGGGGATTCGCGCAAGCAGGGGGAAAATTCTTCTCTTCTGCACCCGTTCGGCTACGCTCACGGCAAGCCTTCCCCCTGCCCTTCTGCTTCTTCCAAATCCCTAATCCAAATTCAATTTGCCATCAAAGATACAGGTATTGGCATCACGCCAGAAAAGATAGAGCGGTTATTTCACCCCTTCGCTCAGGCTGATGTCTCCATGACTCGACGATATGGTGGCACAGGATTAGGACTAGTAATCAGCAAGCGGCTGAGTAAAATGATGGGCGGTACTCTTTGGGTGGAAAGCCAAGGGGTTATCGGTGGTAATCCTAGCCCAAGATGGAAAAGTGGAATATCATCTTCTTACTCTTGGCAAGGTTCAACGTTTTACTTCACCATTGCCACCCAAGCGACTGCTGCACCAGAAGCTGAATTTGTTAATTCGGCGATGCAGCTTCAGGGAAAACGCCTGTTGATTGTGGACGACAATCTGACCAACCGCCAAATTATCAGCTTGCAAGCAGAGTCTTGGAAAATGGAAACTTATGCTGCCAAATCTGGTAAAGAAGCTTTAGCCCAACTTGCTCAGGGAACACAATTTGATATTGCCATCTTAGATATGCAAATGCCAGAAATGGATGGCATTACCCTAGCTCGTCAAATCCGCAAACAATCTGGTTGTCAAAATCTGCCTTTAGTGATTCTGACCTCTTTGGGTAAAGGGGAAACATCCTCTGATTTTAATGATGTAGAGTTTGCTGCCTCTTTGAGCAAACCCATCAAACAGTCTCAACTCTACGATATTATTACCCGGATTTTAGGAAATCAGCCAAGCCCAGCCAGTATTTCTGATTTTTCCTTGGTCGATCGGCATTTGGATCATCGGCTGCCACTGCGGATTCTTCTGGCAGAGGATACGGCTGTTAATCAGAAAGTTGCTTTACTGATGCTACAGAAAATGGGTTATTCAGCTGATGTCGTCACCAACGGGGTAGAGGTACTTAAGGCATTAGAAAAACAGCCTTATGACGTGGTATTGATGGATATCCAGATGCCTGAGATGGATGGATTAGAAACATCTCGGAGAATCTGTCAAGAATGGGAAGGTTTTCGCCCCCATATCATTGCAATAACTGCTAATGCGATGCGAGGCGATCGCGAAGTCTGTCTTGGCGCTGGTATGGATGACTACATCAGTAAACCGATTCAGTTCCAAGAATTAACTCAGGCACTCAGCAAATGCCCACGCCAAAGAAGTCTGGAATTCACTTCCACAGTCGGAGATAGGAGGCAGGGGGCAGGGAGCAGGGGGCAGGGGGCAGGGGGCAGGGGGCAGGGTGCAGGGAGCAGGGGGCAGGGAGCAGGGGGCAGGGGGCAGGGGGCAGGGTACGAGAGTTCAGGGGAGTTCTTAAATCCAAGATCCTTCTGGACTGGGCAAGATATAGATAATTTATCGATTGCATCGGGTAGTCTTTCTCCTGCCTTCGTTGATAAAGTATTGGAACCTTCGCAAAATATTCTCCAAGAAGGGCAAAATCAGACATTAAAAAGTGCCAAAATTGATGCCAAAATTCTTCAATCTTTGCGGGATATGGTCAGAGGAGATCGGGTTATATTTGCTGAACTGATTGGGTGTTATCTTACAGAGACACCGAAATTAGTGCAAGATATTGGCACAGCGATCGCAACTCAGGATGCTCAAACTGTATGGAAGGCAGCCCACCAACTTAAGTCTAGTAGTGCCTCTATTGGAGCGATCGCCTTAGCGCAGGTTTGCAAGGTCTTAGAAGCACAAGGACGCAGCAGTGAATTAGAAAACAGCGTAGAATTACTCACGCAATTATACCAAGAATATCAACAAGTTAAAACTGCCTTAGAAAAAGAACTTGCGGAGGAAACGTCATGATCGCCACTGCTCAAGAAAGCCAATCTTTAGTTCTAATTGTTGATGATGAACCTTTTATCCGCATGATACTTCGGCATTTCTTGGAGCGGGAAGGCTATAAAATAGCGGAAGCTCAAAATGGCAGAGAGGCTTTAACTGCTTTTAACCAACTGCACCCTGATATCATTCTTCTTGATGCCATAATGCCCGACATGGATGGGTTCGAGTGTTGCACTCACTTGGAACTACTTGATTGTGGTAAGCACACTCCAGTTTTAATGATTACAGGACTTGAAGATCAAGAGTCAGTTGACCGAGCATTTGCAGTGGGGGCAATGGACTATGTTACCAAACCGATTCATTGGCCAGTTTTGCGACAACGGGTAAAACGCTTGATTCAGCAATCTCAGTTACAGCAAAAACTGGAAGCCGTGAATGTGGAATTGCAGCGATTAGTTACTATTGATGGATTAACTCAAGTAGCTAACCGCCGACGGTTTGAAGAGTATTTTAACCAAGAGTGGCAACGCCTAAAACGAGAGCAACGGCCGCTTTCGCTGATTCTTTGCGATGTTGATTTCTTCAAATCATATAACGATACTTATGGTCATCGAGTTGGCGATCGCTGTCTTCAAGAAATTGCTCAAGCCATCAAAGATATTATTAACCGTCCCGCAGACTTAGTTGCCCGTTATGGTGGGGAAGAATTTGTTGTGATTTTACCTGATACAGATGTAGAAGGGGCGATTCATGTTGCCGAGAAAATTTGCCATGCTGTCCGAACATTGGCAATACCTCATGAAAATTCCCCAGTTAAAGCTTATGTAACAATTAGTGTCGGGTTGACGACACAAATTCCTCAGCCAGATTCTGACTTGGAAGAAATGATTGATGAAGCAGATCGGGCATTGTATGAAGCAAAGGCAGCAGGACGCGATCGCTTTGTGCAAAATATTCTAACTACCCAAAAATAAAAATTACCGCTAGTGTGCCAAACTTTACAGACTTTCTATCTGTTGAAAATGCAAACTCACCTTTAAATCATTTATCCAAGACGGATCAATTAGACGATCGTGTTGCAGCCGACCTACAACAATAGCAGGATGAATGCCGATACGTTCCGCAAAATCAATCACATCAGTTTTAGATTTAAGCTTCGTTAATTCCCCCTCATGCTCAGGTGGAATCAAAAATTCCCGCGACCATTTATCTGCTTCACCTTCCTGCTCCGATTTCAAACTTTCCCCGTTATTCCATTCATCAAGAAAAATATTCTCTTTATCATGTAGCAAAATATGTGCTGCTTCATGGAAAAAATTAAACCAGAAGCGGTCATTGGTTTTACCATAAAGCGAAAGTTGAATCAGCGCTTTATGCGGGTTTAACCATCGGGCAACACCACAGACATGCGCTTTCTGGATTGATGGTACTAAAACAAACACAACCCCTGCTTTCCAGCACAACTTTTGCATCTGTGGTTCAAATTCCTCTGGCGGTAGCACCGTCAAAGCGCGAATTTCCCGCACTGCTTTTTCAAATTTTGGTTTACTGTATTTGGGAGAATCTAGTTGTTCTGCTTTTATTTCCCCCAACCGTAACCAAGCGGAAATAGCACCAACATCACTTTGCTCCTCGCGTGTACGACGAAAAGCAACTTCCATACCTGCATAATAATTCTGCCAATCTTCCGGTGAGGCAACACCGAAAAATTGCAGTAACTTTTTTACCAAATCAGGCTTATTCTTGGCAATTAAACGGCACTTAGGAATTACACCTTGGTTCATCAAGTCTTTCACTGGTAACTGATCTAACCAAGACGTCCACCCCTTTAAGCGGTTTTCTTCTTCTATTCGTGCTAAAGCGGCGCGATATTGGGCTTCATATCTGAGCCAGAATGCTGCTGTACTACCCATAACCCGTTCTAGCTTCAGGGCTGTTTCTTCATTTATTGGGGCTTTACCATTGATCAACTGGCTAATATGTTTTGTGGTATAGCCTAAACGCTCTGCTAATTGTGCTTGTGTCCAATCACGCTCTTCTAATAAATCAGCGATGGCATCACCGGGAGAAGATACCCAATCTGGAGTGAATGGTCGGGTTGTCTTAGTCATGGTAATCTCCAATAAAAACAATAGAAACAGCAGTAACTTTTGACCAATCAATGCTTCCATCCTCGCTAAGAGGTATGGGGTCGTTGTCTGGCTTAAATACAAGTCGTTTACCACCTTCTAGGTTGACTGCAAATTCACCTGCCCGATCTCCTTTTAAGGGATGGGGATGGCCTATAACTAATTCTGTGACACAATTAGCAGCACCAAGAATAGCCAACTGGGTTTTCAATTTCTTGGCGCAGTTTGCACCCAATTTTCTTTGCGCTAAGTTTTGTTGTTCGCATAGCTTTTGCAGTTGGCGATCAGCGAAGGTGATTTCCATGCGTTACTAGACTAATATAAGTTTACCATTTTGGTAAACAAATTTGTTTTTTCCTAGAATATCCAGCATATCAACTAAGCAGCAACGCCTAAAAATCTACCCCTCGTTTAAGTTCTACACCTTGATTTGCATAGTGTTTGTGGCAATAAACCTCTGAATGAACGCTAGCTAAGTCAAAGTATGCCGGTTGATTTTGACAGCGGCCAGTGATGATAATTTCAGTGTCGCGGGGTTTGCGGAGTAAAGCTTGGACAATAGGTTCAACCGGGAGTAGTTCTAAATCAACGGTGGGATTTAGTTCATCGAGAATAATAGTTTTATACATTCCAGAGGCGATCGCAACTTTCGCTATTTCCCAACCCCGCTCGGCTTCTACGTAGTCTAATTCTTGTCGGGAATTGCGCCAGACAATGGAATCTCCACCGCAACGCTGATGATCTACCACTTCTGGGTATGACTGCTGCAAAGCGGCGATCGCAGCGTCTTCTGTATAACCACTACCACCTTTAAGCCACTGCATAATTAATACACGGGTAGACCCTGGATGATTGATTCCCCTACCAATAGCTTGTAAGGCTTTCCCCAAAGCACTAGTAGACTTACCTTTACCAGCACCAGTATAAATTTCAATCCCTTCCAGAAAGAGTTCTTTAGCTGTTGGGTGGTGATGAGGTTTCATTTCTGAGTGTAAATCTGCAATATCGAGCAATTTTTGGGGTGCGGCGCGTCCGGTAGCAATGATTTCTAACTCTTGGGGTTTGGATTTTAATGTCTTTACTACTTCATCCACTGGTAGCAAACCTAAATCCAGAACGGGGTTAATTTCATCTAAGACAACGACCGAATATAAACCGCTAGCGATCGCACCTTTGGCGACATCCCAACCCCTCATCGCCTCATCTCGGTCAAAGGTGGTAATTTCCTCTGGGCCAAAAAATTCGGCTCTCCCAGTGCGAACCTGGTCTATTAAATGGGGAAACCCACGCTGCAAAGCTGCGATCGCGCCATCTTCGTCATAATCACGTTCCGGCCCTTTTAAAAAGCGCAGTAGTAAAACACGGTTAGAATCGCTAGGTGTATTTATTCCCAAGCCAATAGAGCGCAAAACCACCCCCAAAGCTGCTTGAGATTTGCCTTTACCCGTGCCATCGTAGACGTGAATTTGACCAATGAGCCGTTCCTGACGCACTTGCGCCGTGCGAATACCGATACCGTTCCTTGTCATCTCTCGAAAAGCTATAAGTGGCAGTCTTTAATCTTACCTAACCTCTTGTACTCTCAGGTAGAAAAACTACCCTTCTGGCGCATCCGTATAAAGTTCAGCTTGATGTATTAAGAATATTAATCAGGGAATACTGATATACCAGCATAGTAAAGGACAAGAAAAATGTAGTAATAATTTTCCCCATCACCCTCAATATCCCAGTTATACTCTCTACAGTTAAACCTTACCCGTGATTATTTATGCCTGAGAATTGGATGCTTCCGACGGTTTTTCCCTTTGGTGGAATTCTGTTTGACTTTTTATTTGTACTGATTGCCATTCCTATCGAAGCTTATGTTTTGAACCATCGGCTAAAATTTGACAAAAAAACTAGTACTTTTTATGCTATCTCTATCAATTTGTTTTCTAGCGTAATTGGTTGGTTCGTATTTTTCGTAGCCGAACCACTCTTACCAATCCAGGTGAGAGCAGAATTAATTAACTATATGTTTTTTAATAATTTCAAATCATCTAATACCCAAGCTTTACTAATATTTACTGCTTTTATAATTTTCTTTGCTACCTTTTTGATGAAGTTTTTCATTTTAAGGGTATTGCTATTTTCATTAAATGAAACCTTCGCTAAAAAAGAAGAAGAACTTCCAGTATCTCAACGGCGGCGGTGGCGGAATTTTAGCAATCTGAAATTACAAAGTAATAACTTGGTTATTACTATACTAATAGCAAATTCTCTGAGCTATACTGCTATAACTATTATTCTATTATTCAGCGCAAAATAGCAAAACTTTACTTCATTAAAAAAAGATGAGTAATTAATTAGGTGCAAGGAGGAACATGAATACACTGCTTAAAGATGCATTTGGAATTTTTAAATTTGTCGAAGGACTTTATGCGGGAATTAGAAAAGTATTAGTTCCACCCAAGGCTTATTCTTGGCAAACACTGATTTATACAAGTATTTTTTCTTGGGTACTTTCATATTTTGCGACGGGGTACATCAAAGATGTTATTGCCTTTTTCGGTTGGTTATTTTTAATTGCCGGTACAGCTTGGTATACAACTGAAGATCCTTTGAGAGTTCCTGGTACTTTTATGCCAGTTGGGGCAGTAATCACTGGATTCTTAGTGAGTGTTTTTGCTTTTGGAAATCAAGAGGATGTAATTACACCAAGAACAATCGTTTTTTGGCCGACAATTTCAGCACTAATTACGGCAATACCAGAATTTATTGAAGGAACTGATACCGACGCAAAAGCTAGAATTCCTAAGCCAGAAGACCGCCAAAGAATCATAATTTTAGTTGCTAGTAGTATGCTACTAAGTTGCTGGATTCAGTTTTATTTTGTAATGGATCATTGGGCTAAACAATATCCCAGTTTACAGGCAGATACATTTAAACGTAGTACTTTTGTTGTCAGAACAGAAGAACGAGTAAAAATCCCCAAAAATGGTGTTGTAGTTCTAGAAAGACTCCAGCCAATAGTAGAGCAACAAATAAACCAAACATCTTGGTCGGAAGTAGAGAAATGGCTACTAGATGCAAGACAGCGAGTAGGAACTCTGGGTAGGGGAGTAATTCAAAAAAACCTGGGTGAATATGAAGAGAAGGATTTATGGCGTATTGAACCACGTGTGGCTAATACTAAGTCTGGGTATATATTAGATTTATTAAGTATTTGGATAGGGCCAAGTTCTAACCCACGAGGCTATTACTTGAAAAAATCTTGTCGGATTGAACCAGTTGCAGCACCCAGCAATTCAGAGAATAAGATTACAGTTGCAGAAATTGAATGCGATCGCGCCAGTAAATTAATTTCAGGATCGCCACCTCCGCAGCAGTGAGGGGCAGGGAGCAGGGGGCAGGGAGCAGGGGGAGAATAAAAAATTAGCTCTTTCCCCTCAACCTCTTTTCAATGACCAATGACCAATGACTAAAAAATGACAAATGGCTATTAACAGAATTTTTGTATTAGCAAAGAATGTGTTTCAGGAAGTGGTACGCGATCGCATCCTATATATTATTGGTTTCTATGCGCTAATCCTCGCCATTGCCTTCCGCGTCCTTCCTGAATTTGCAGCTACGACTGAAGACAAAATGTTTTTAGACTTCGGGATGGCGGCGATGAATGCCATCGGCTTAATTGTGACGATATTTATTGGTACGGGGCTGGTTAATAAGGAAATTGAAAAACGCACTATTTTAGTGTTAATTGCTAAACCTGTCAGTCGCAGCGAAATTATCGTTGGCAAATACTTAGGTTTATCCGCAGTATTAGCTGTACTTGTCGCCACGATGACAGTCATTTTTCTGATATTTCTGCAATTTGGTAACATTCCTCATCCAACGGCGAGTATTCTAATTGCTGCAATTTTCTTATTATTGCAGTTGTCATTAATCACCGCTATGGCTATTACCTTCGGTGTTTTTACTGCTTCCCTCCTAGCAACTGTGTTAACCTTTGCTCTCTATTTAATCGGAAACATCACCCAAGATTTGGTTCAACTAGGTCGTCTGAGCCGTAACCCTGGTATGGAACGCCTAACTCAAGGTTTGTTTCTGATTTTGCCAGATTTATCTCGATTAGATTTGAAAAATGATGCCGTCTATGGTTTGCAAGCCCTCCCTGACCCAACTGCACTGATTACAAATGCTGGCTATGGCTTACTTTATAGTGCCCTGTTGTTAGCGATCGCTATTTTTATCTTCTCACAACGCGAGTTTTAGTCATTTGTCATTGGTCATTTGTCATTTGTCGTTATTCAGAAGAGAAGAAACTGCTATTTACTCCAATTCCCAATTCCCAATCCCTAATAAATAACTATCTGAGGTTGCTTAATTGTGTCATCTGGCATGATAGTATCTCGGAACCTCGCATAAATCAGGTTTGTCTCCCAAAGGTTTGCTTTACTCAAGTTTGCCTTAGTTAAATTTGTCCATGTCAAGTCTGCACCAGTTAAATTAGCCTCAGCTAAATTAGCTTCTAGTAATTTTGCTCCACATAACTTTGCTTTTGTGAGATTTGCTCTCGTTAAGTTAGCCTCAATCAGCGATGCTTCAATTAATTTGGCTTCACTTAAGTCTGCTTCTCTCAAATCCACATCACATAAAGAAGCACCCCAAAGATTACTACCTGTGAATTTTGCCCGCCATAAGAAAGTTCCACACAAATTTGCTCGTGTTAAGTCAGCATTAGTCAAATTAGCTTCACACAAAGATGCTTCATACAAATTAGCTTCACGTAAACTAGCGTGCATCAAATTTGCGCCACTCAAATTAGCACGAGTGAGGACACAGCCACACAAATTTACGCCGCTTAAATCTGCTCCGATGAAGTTAACACCATTTAAATCAATTCCTTTTAGGTCAATTCCACTTAAGTCATATCCACTGAAATCTCGACGCTGAAAATACTTGTTTGTGATTTGACTTACTATAAATTCCTGCTTGTCAGCATAATTTTTCATGGTATTCACCTCTGGGTGTAATTTATCTCAAAGGTCGAGTGTGATAGTTACCGTATATTGAGAGTACACCCCAAATGCAGATTAGCTCAGTAAATAATCAAAAATAAATTGACTAAAAATCGCCAATCATCCGAAAATACGTTTTTTCAGCGATTTTTAAAACAAAAAATGCTGACATAAGTCAGGGAACATTGATAAGTTATAGCATTTTGGCTTTTAGATTTTGGATTGGGAATTGTCTTTTCTGTTTGAGTTATATTAATCCATCTATCGTAATCATTTTTCAAAGTAGATATTGAGTTACTGGGTTCCGAAAATGAAGCGTTATTTAACCTTTGGCCCGAATAGCGATCGCTTATTTCATATTTTTTGATTTATTTGTGGACGTAGCTCACCAGCACCTAAGAATTTTCCTAACTTTAAAAAAATCAGCGAACCGTGAGTTTTAATATCAAACAGTTCGCAGACAAAAGGTGAAAAGCTGACAAAATAGACTTTTTACCTTTTGTCTTCTGGTGTTAGTCAAATTTGCCTAGTCTACCCGAAGTAACTCAAGTTAGACAATGGCTAACTGAGTTAAGTCACCTTTATAGCCACTAATCTCAATCACGGCATCAGTGAGGGCAGAAAATCCATTAATATCGTCATTCAGTGCCAGAAAAGTCAGCTCATTATTTCCTGTACCGAGGGTAAAAGTTGCTGCAACGTTAGCCACAAAAGCAGTTGCAGTTAATATTTGTTGTACATCTGACAAGTTCAGACTTGCAACAGTGCCAAGTTCAACCAAATCATAGGCTGAAACTGCATTTAGACCATCAATTTTATCTTCACCGATCTTGAGGTCAGTAATTCTATCGAAGCTAGACAGCAGTGAATCACTCAGGCTGTTAAATACAAATTTATCAGCGCCATTCCTGCCTGTAAGGATATCACCACCAGCGCCGCCGTTGAGGATATCATCACCGTTACCACCAACTAGAAAGTCATTCCCAGCTAATCCTAAGAGTTGATCGTTGCCGTTTTTGCCAGAAATTTTATCATTGCCAGCCGCACCAGTGAATATATCTGCACTGTTGCCACCCTTTAAGGTTTTCCCCTGAACATTTCCTTCTGTGGTAGTCTGGCTAATGAGTTGAGAGTTGGCATCATACAGATAAGTGGCAACTGCATCAGTAATGCCATCGCCGTTTTTGTCAATATCTGCCGAAGTCAGTTTGCCGTTGGCATCATAGTTGTAAGTAGTAATCTCTTCAGCTATGCCATCATTATTTTTGTCAGCTACCTGTGCAGCTAGCCTGTTGTTAGCGTCGTAGCTGTAAGCAATCACCTCATCAATGATGCGATCGCCATTATTGTCAATCTCCTGTGATTTTAGCTTGCCGCTCAAATCGTAGATATAAGTGCCAACTGCATCAACTACACCATCGTTGTTGAAGTCATAGCTGGCGGTAGCGCGTCCATAAGTATAGGTTCTGAAAAAATCAACGATGCCGTCGCCGTTGTAGTCAACGCCTAGTGATGTCTGGTTGCCGTTAGCATCATAAGTATAGGTTGTGGAATAATCAGTGATGCCGTCACCGTTGGAGTCAACGCTTTTGGATATCTGGTTGCCGTTTGCATCATAAGTATAGGTTGTGGAATAATCAGTAATGCCGTCGGCGTTGGTGTCATCACTTTGGGATATCAACTTTCCATTAGCATCATAAGTATAGGTTGTGAAAGAATCAACGATGCCGTCGGTGTTGTAGTCAACGCTCTGTGATGTTTGATTACCGTTAGCATCATAAGTATAGGTGGCGATATAATCAAGTACATCGTCGGCGTTGGAGTCAACGCTTTCAGATATCTGGTTGCCGTTTGCATCATAAGTATAGGTTGTGGAATAATCAGTGATGCCGTCGGCGTTGTAGTCAAAGCTTTCGGATATCTGGTTGCCGTTTGCATCATAAGTATAGGTTTGGACAATTTCAGGGATGCCGTCGGCGTTGTAGTCATAGCTATTGGATGTTAAATTGCCGTTAGCATCATAAGTATAGGTTGTGACCTCATCAGTGATGCCGTCATTATTGTTGTCACGGCTAAAAGATGTCAACTTGCCGTTAGCATCATAAGTATTGGTTGCGATAGAATCCAGTACACCGTCGGCATTATAGTCGCCGCTAAAGGATATCAGCTTGCCGTTAGCATCATAAGTATAAATGACGGTATCAACTATGCCGTCTCCGGTGAAGTCACCGCTTTCGGATGTCTTGTTGCCGTTGGCATCACGAGTATAGGTTTCAAAATAATCAACTATACCGTCGCCATTGCTATCTACACGTATAGATATCAAGTTGCCATTGGCATCATAAGTAAAGGCGTTCACATTATCAGTGATGCCGTCGCCGTTATTGTCATCACTTACGAATGTGTTGTTATACCTGTATTTAATAACTGAGTCTGTTGTTCCATCACTGTTGTTGTCTATATTCTCAGATATCAATTTGCCAGTCGGATCGTAAGTGTAAGTTGTGGTTGAGGTCATAAAATTCTGTTCCTCTATAAATATCTCTATGAGTGAACTTGAGTCTTGTAGCGTAGGTCATCGAAACTTATCCCTCTTCTGTAACTTTAGGAGAACCCAATCTTGGAAAGCCTTTGGGAGCTTTAATCTTTAGGTTTCGGCTTATATAGTTACTGTTAAAAAATAAAGGCTCAAAGCTTGATTAAATCAAAGGTTGACAATTTCGCTTTGATTATTGTTTTCCGAAAGTGACAGAACAGGGATATAGACTTAACTTAAGTTTAATTTTACCTTGGAATATTAAGGAAAGCTCATACAAAAGTTGAACTTAATCATTAATTATTGTATACAAAAACATGAAAATTTGTTGTGATGCTGCCCTTTATTTATAAGTCTGTTAGGAAAATTTGAATATAAATTATTACTATCAGCTAAACAGAGGCAAAATAATAGTAATTGGCTTGAAAATAAGATAAATAATCGTTATTGCTGAAAAATTGTAACGCTCACACTATTAAGTATTAAGCCCGAACAGATTTAAAACAGGACATATACCATTTCCATAAATGAAATTATTTGCGTAGGTAGGGAATAGTGAATTAACCTTTTCGAGATGTATGGAGTTTTTCAGAAATCAAATAGTAGTCCTATAGATTTCGGTAGGTTAGCATAGCTGTGCTAACCTACTGTATTAAGGTTGATAGCGAAGGCTAAAGTAAAAGCCCTCATCTTGAGCATTATTACCGCGATCGCTCAAATCGATAAATGGAAATCCATAATCGAGCCGCAAAAACAGATTATCAATTCCCATTGCCTGATTCCAGATTAATCCTAAGCCTGCACCCACCAAAAAAGTTTGATCGGCTAGCGGATTCGGATTATTAGATTGATTCCAAACTGCTCCCATATCTATAAATGGCGCGAGTTGAATTGTGGATAATCCAGATTCATTGCGCTGCACTGTGATCCGATCTTCGATCGCTACACGAAATCCATTATCCCCTGAGCGGATATTTTGCCGATATCCCCTTACAGATTGTCCGCCGCCAATGACGAATTGCTGGGAAGGTAAAAGGCTATCTGGTGTTAGTTGCAAGTCTGCTTGGATAAGTAATAAATGATCGGCACTGAGTTGCTGGACGCGCTGTATTTGACCCAACCAACTGAAAAAGCGGCCATCGGGTGTGGGATCATTGTTGATAGTTGCGTCTAATATGTCAATGCCAAAATTAAATTGCGATCGCAAAAACCAAGCTCCTTGAGGTTCGCGCCTGATATAATCTTGAGCAAATTTAATTACACTGGTGCGGCTAACGCCATTGGCATCAGGCCCAATCCCAAAAGGTTGTGCGAGATTATTGAGGATGAAGGTTTGACCATCTTGGTAGGTAAATCCCAAAGATAGGGCAAATTCTTCTCTTGGCGATCGCACCAGTGGTTGACGATAATTGATTTCATAAAGATCCTGGTTTGCTCGAATCCCAAGGGCATCAAAGGGTGGTTCGGTAATTTCATTGCGATTAAATGCGGCTCTAATTTGCACCCTGCCATTCATCGCGTTCACAGGAACTTGATAGCTAAAATCAAAGGCATCAGCACCACCAGAAAGGGTGTGGTAATATGAACCTGCTAACTCATCTCCCATGCCGGTTAAATTGCGATCGCGCAGTTCAATACCTAATCTTTCCCCACCAATAGCGGGAGGCGAATAATTATCTACACCCAAGCTACCAATTAAAGTTCTTGCCTCTTCAACTCTGACAATGAGAATACTTTGACCAACCTTACCCGTTGGCCGCAGACGCGCTTCCACATTGGTAAATAGAGGATCGAGTCGCAACAGTTTCAGTTGTTCTTCGAGCTTACCACTATTCAGAGGGATACCCGCACCTAGTTGGATGCGGCTACGAATATAAGATGGGTTTAATCGCCGCGTTCCTTCGATGTCAATCTCGGTCAAACGCCCTTCAATCACCCGAATTACCACCACACCATCGGCAGTATTCGATTGCTGGATGTCTGGAACTGCTCTGGAATTTATATAGCCTTTATTTAAGTAAAGCTGGGTAATAGCATCTGCGGCTTGTCTGATTTCTTCTAAAGTCAAGTCCCGTTCTTCAAAGGGTTTGACTACTGGATTAAAGTCATTTTCATTAAAGACTGTGCTATCGACAACTTGGATTTTGCGAACCCGAATCTGTTGTGGTGTTTCTGGTTGTGGGTTCGATTCGGGTTGATTCGGGGCAGTTACCGGGGAAGATTCTGTTTCTTGTACTATTTGTAACTCTGGCTGACTACTATTTTGAGCCGAGTCTGGTGTAAAGTTATTTGCCGTAGCTCTCAGTCCATTTGCAGTTAGAATCCAGGCCGCAGTCAGAATTAACAAGCTGCACTGAAAACTGAAACTGTGCTGATTCCATTTACTACTTGCCAAAAACCAAGTGTTTAACTGATGAGAGAAACAGACAATTCTTTTTTGCTGAGTCGTCGTTTTCGGCTTAATAACAGTTTCTGTTTCTTTTCTCATTTCTCCTCAGTGGGGTGCCTTATTTAACGACTGGGCTGATTTTACTTTTTGAGTATGCTATGGGTGCATGAATATTTGAATATCATATTTTTGACATTCAGATTTTAGAAGATTTGTAACTAAAACGATAGTTAACAGAGATTTATTCTAAGTAATACCCCCTAGCATTATATTGTGGTAATAGGTAGAAAACTTGGGAATACTTCGATGTCACCACTGATCTCTATAGTCATCGTCAATTACAACCGGGAGTCTTACCTTGGGGTAGCGATCGCCAGTGTTTTAGCGCAAACATGGCAAGATTTGGAGCTACTAATTTGGGATGATGGCTCCACAGATGGATCAGTGGCGATCGCTCACGCTTATGCTCAACAAGATGGACGAGTGCGGGTAATAGAAGCACACCATCAAGGATGTACCGCAGCACTAAAAGCAGCAATCAACGTAACTAAGGGCACTTACTTCGGTATAGTAGATAGTGATGATATCCTAGCCTCCACCGCCCTAGCTAAAACCGCTAAAGTCCTCAGCAGCTATCCCGAAACAGGATTTGTTTACACCGATTACTTAAATATTGATCAACACAGCAAAGTAATCGGCTACGGTCATCGTTGTAGTATTCCTTACTCAAGAGAAGGAATTTTAGTAAACTTCATGACGTTTCACTTCCGCCTGATTCGGCGGTCAGTTTACGATCAAGTGGGAGGTATTAGCAAGTCGTTCCTCTGTGCCCATGATTATGACTTATGTCTGCGGCTTTCAGAGGTAGCTCAAGTGCGCCGCGTTCTAGAGCCACTTTACCTCTACCGAAATCATTCTCAAAGCATCTCTGTTACTAGAAGAAAAGAACAAATCCTCTGCTCTAAACGGGCGATCGCTCAAGCACTTTGGCGACGCGGATTAGCAGACAAGTTACAAATCGATGTAGAATTACCCGCAGGTCGCTTCATATTGCGGCGAAAAAAACCTCTGCTGCACAAAATCGCCGCTTCAGTCCTAGCTATTGTGCCTCTGGTGAGTGCCACGAGTGCGGGATTAGCCCAAACTCAACCAATTGTCCCTGCTGCCGATGGCACAAACACAATTGTTACACCCAACGGTAATCGACTTGATATCACTGGGGGTACAACTTCTGGCAATGGTCAAAACCTCTTCCACAGCTTTCAACAATTTGGGATTTCACCAGAACAAATCGCCAACTTTCAAGCTAGTCCGGCGCTGCAAAATATCCTTGGTCGAATTACAGGTGGGAATCCTTCAGTCATTAATGGCTTAATTCAGGTAACAGGTGGCAATCCCAACCTCTTTTTGATGAATCCCGCCGGATTTGTTTTTGGATCAAACGCCAGCTTAAATGTACCTAGTGCTTTCACGGTGACAACAGCTAACGGCATTGGTTTTGGCAGCAGTTGGTTCAATGCCATCGGTGTTAATGATTACAATGCCTTAGTTGGAAACCCCAACGGATTTGCCTTTAGTATGAACCAAGCGGGAGCGATCGCAAATGCTGGAAATTTGGCAGTAGGCACTGGGCAAAATTTGACCTTATTGGGCGGTAATGTAGTCAACACTGGGCAAATCTCAGCGCCGGGAGGACAAATTTCTGTCACATCCGTACCAGGACAAAATTGGGTGCGTTTGAGTCAGCCAGGAAATCTGTTGAGTCTGGAAATTCAGCCCCTCGCCTCTAGTCGCACTCAACCCAATAACTGGACAATTCCCATCGCCTCAATACCAGAATTGCTCACAGTTGGTAATACGGGGTTAACCGCCAATTCTGATGGGACTGTAAAATTAACAGAATCTAATGTAACAATTCCCACAACGCCAGGGACAACCATTGTTTCTGGTAAAGTTGATGTATCGAGTCAAACAGGTGGCACTGTAACTGCTTTAGGTCAACGAGTCGGGGTAATTGATGCCAATATTAACGCCTCTGGAACCAATGGTGGCGGTACTGTCTTAATTGGCGGCGATTACCAAGGAAAGGGGACTTTACCCAATGCAGAGCAGACTTATATTAACTCCAACTCCGTCATTAATGCCGATAGCAAATTAAATGGAAACGGTGGACGGGTAATTGTTTGGGGTAATAATACAACTCAATACTTTGGTAATATTTCGGCTCGTGGAGGAGCAAATGCCGGGAATGGTGGAAATGTCGAAGTATCCGGTAAAAATTTCTTGACCTTTAACGGTTTAGTAGATACTTCAGCCGCCAACGGTAGCTTTGGTACATTATTATTAGACCCCAGCACATTGACTATTATCGATGGTGAAGCAGGTACTTTTGATGGTACGGCTGGCAGTATTGCCTTTGACGATGCAGATATTGGGGCGAATACAGTTTCATGGGGTGCGATCGCAGCTTTGGGATTTGGTGCAAATATAGACTTACAAGCCACAGGGAATATTACCATCAATGACATCACCGGAGAGACAGACGGAGTAACTACCGATGATGGTGTTGCTAATTTAAACTTGGGTAGTATTGGTAGTTTCAGCCTCACCTCACAAACCGGTTCTGTAATCTTTCTTGATCCTACCAACACAATCCAGACAAACGGTGGAGCCATAAACATTTCAGGAGCTAGTTTATCCCTGGGCAATTTAAATACAAGTACTATTTTTAGGGATAGTGGCAATGTAGACTTATCTGCAACTGGAAATATAACTGCGGGCAACATTACTACCAACATTGTGAGTGGTCAAGGCTACGGTCAGAGCTACTTGGCAGGTAATATTACAGTTGAAAGTACTACTGGTGAAATTACCCTAAATAACCTCGACACTAGCAATCAAGAAGGGTTTTTTGGGTTTGGTTATGGTGGTAATACTATTACGGATGCTGGAACAGTAAATTTGACTGCCGCAGGCGATATCCTCACAGGTACTATTAATTCCTCTTCAAATGATGCTAATGGCTCAGGTAAAGGTGGCGATATAGCCGCAACAAGCACAGGCGGTAGTATCACTACAGGAGCAATTGACTCCTCTTTAGTTAAGTTTGGAGGTGGCGAATTTGAAGGCACGGCTGGCGCAGTTACCTTAACTGCCACAGAGAATATCACCGTTAATGGTGACATTAATACCTCAGCCAGAGCCACCGGAGTTGATGGGACTGCAAGTGCTACAGGTGGCAACGTTACTTTACAAACTACCAATCCCTTTGGCAGCACAATTCTCTTTAGCAGCATCAACACACAGGCCACAACAGACTCTGGTGGTGAGAATACTGCTCAAGGTGGCAATGTGCAGGTGTTGACAAACGGACTAGTTCAAGGAATAGGGACGATTATTGTCGGTGAAACCGATACAGGTGTCACGATCGCTACTGGCGGAATTTTCGATTTTGGAGGAGAAGGAGGTTCTAGCCTTACCGGAGGCACTGGAGGTACTGTCACAATTCAACATGATGGTGGCCCAGCGAATGTAGATTTTATCGTAGGTAATGGGACAAGTGTTATTAATGGCACAGCCGGAGCAATTGATGTGGGGAATGGTACAACACTCACATCGGGTAACTTTCCAGTTTTGCCTACTAATGGAAATGCTAGCGGCACGCCAGCCGGTATTACTATTACTTCCATCAACACCCCACCGACATTAACGCTAAACTCATCACTACCTGATACCGAGACAAATCAGCCAGTGACCTCGACTTTCGGCAGTTTGGGTGCGGTGGTCACGGATGCTAATAATGACAATATCATCATCCGTCTTGATGCGCTAAATACAGGAAATTTGACTGTCAATGATGCTACTGTTACCCCTGGTGTTACTACCTTATCTAGCAACGATACTTTGGTATACACACCTCCAGCAGATACTAATGGGTCACTAAATGCCTTCACCATCAGTGCAAGCGATGGTGTGTCCTCTTCTGCGCCTGCACAGGTAACAATTAACGTCAGCCAGACCCCTCAGCCTGAGCCTGAGCCTGAACCTACCCCCTGCACATTCCAGTGCAACCCAACTACACCACCTAACCCTAGCCTGCCTGACTTTAGACCTGAACCCCCTGTTATTAATACCGATCCTACTCCCGAAGGTAATTTCACAGATGATTTTGCCGACCATTTAGGCATCCCTAATCCTAGAATGAAAACACTAGATGATGCCAAAGAAATTGCTCGTAAAATTGAAGAAGCTACTGGTGTTAAACCTGCATTTATCTACACCAGCTTTGTCCCTGTGGAGATTTTGCCAGAGAGAAATTTAGGCAAAGCTAAAAAATCGACTAAACAGTTAAACACCATAGCAGAGCAGGGTAGTGACCAACTGGAAATAGTCGTAGTAACAGGAAAAGGTAATCCCATCCGCAAGCGCATCCCAGAAACGACTAGAGCCAAGGTTCTCCAAGTAGCTCAGGAATTTCGTGACCAAATAGTTAGTCCACAAAACCGTCGCCGTACTGGTTATTTGCGTCCATCTCAACAACTTTATCGGTGGATTATTGCACCACTAGAGGCAGATTTACAGGCACAAGAAATCAATAATCTGGTCTTTTTACCAGATGTCGGGTTACGTTCAACCCCAATGGCAGCACTTCATGATGGCAAGGGGTTTCTAGTAGAAAAATATAGCGTTGGTTTGATGCCCAGTCTCAGCTTGACTAACACCCTTTATAAAGACATTAGAAAATCTCAAATTTTAGCATTGGGGGTTTCTCAGAGTACACAAGGACAAGAGCCTTTACCAGCAGTTCCCCTAGAGTTATCAACACTGGTGTCTAAACTTTGGCAAGGCAAATTATTGTTAGACAAGCAAGCCACCTTAGACAATCTCAAAACTATCCGCCGTCAACAACCTTTTGGGATTATTCACATGGCAACCCATGCCGATTTTACCACCGGCGCTTTGAGTAATTCCTATATTCAACTGTGGGAAGACAAGTTACGCTTGAACCAATTACGACAGCTGCGTTTGAATGAACCCGAAGTTGAAATGCTAGTTCTGAGTGCTTGTAGAACAGCATTAGGGGATGAAGAGTCGGAGCTTGGATTTGCAGGTTTAGCAGTACTGGCAGGGGTGAAAACTACTGTTGCTAGTCTTTGGTCGGTTAATGATGCTGGTACAGCAGCTTTGATGACAAAATTTTATGAGAGCTTGAGGACGGCTCCAATCAAAGCAGAAGCCCTCAGACAGGCTCAGGTAGCTATGGTAAAAGGGCAGATTTATGTTAAAGATGGTCAATTGGAAGGTTTCGGGGTAGTAGGAAACTTGTCTTTACCTACTAACAGTGATAACGAAGGAGAGCAATTACTTACTCATCCTTATTACTGGTCTGGATTCACAATGGTTGGTAATCCTTGGTAAATTAGCACTGAAGAGGCTGGGGGGCAGGGAGCAGGGAGCAGGGGGAAAGAATTCTCTCCTTTTCTCCCAGCAAAGACCCTCAATTCCTCTTCTGCGTGGAGCAAAGTGGAACATGGGTATGAAGCCCCATGCTTCTAGGACGCTTGGACTGGGCAAAGTACAAGCTCCATCTGATACCATTTCACGAAAAATTTGATGCAGATGTAAACCCTGAAAGCCTTACTGCATCTAAGCTTTTTAATTGCAAATTGTGAATTGGTAATCAGTCTCTCCCCCTGCCCCCTGCTCCCTGCCCCCTGCTCCCCTGCCTCTTTTTACCCTTTTACCCTTTCTGGCTGCCGATTTTGGTTTTGTCTATCAGGGATGAGCCGTTCTAACCCACGGGCAATCCAGGGCAAAAATGCAAGTGCTAAGATCACCCCCAGAATATTGAATATCAATTGGGCATTGGCAATTTGGCGGGCAATATCATCTCCTGCACCCATTAATTGAGAAAACCACTGAGCAAATACTGCCAATTGACTGGCAAATAAAACACCTAAAGCAGCACAAACAAGATTAAATAATAAATGAAAAACACCTGTCCGTAACGCTGGGCGATCGCGTCCAAAGGTCGCTACTAGTGTATCAGCACAAGTCCCAACTTCAGCACCCAGCATTAACGCCACACCTGCGGGTAATGAGACTAATCCTTGACTAGCCAAAGTCACAATAATCGCAACGGTAGCAGAGGAAGATTGAACTAAAACTGTAAACAACGCCCCAACTCCAGCACCTAAGAGGGTGTTATTACCCAAAGTTTCCATCCATTTCATAAATGGTTTGTAATCTTTGAAAGGTTCCATTGCGGTTTCAATTGTATCAAGCCCGAAAAATAGCAAGCCGAAACCAAGAATAACTAACCCGATTTGCTTCCAGCGTTCTTTTTTACCTAAAAGAATTAGTAATAAACCAACGAACATTGCGATTGGTGCATACTCGCTAATTTTAAAAGCAACGATTTGAGCGCCTATAGTTGTACCAATATTGGAACCCAAAACCACGCCCAAAGATTCTACAAACGACAGCAAACCAGCGCTAACCATTGCAATCACAATAATAATTGTCACAGAAGACGAATCTAATATTGTTGTCGCAACCGTGCCAGTTGCTACTCCAGCATAGCGATTAGTGGTAAATTTGCTAATTAGACCTTTGGCGCGATCGCCTGCGATCGCTTCCAGTCCTTCAGCCATTCGCGTTACACCATACAAAAACAGCACTAGTCCCGCCAGCGCCCCCGTGATGATTTTGAAAATATCTAATCCCTGTTCTTCTCCTTTAGACTCAACACTTTTATCTTGTTGACTATTTTTCGTTTCTTCCCCAGAATTCTGAGGTTGCTGATTGTTTTTCTGTTGTGCTTCCACTTCTGCTGGAGTCTGAGCATTAACACTAAATTCTAAAGGCGCTAATGGCCTATCAAACCAATACAAATTTTTTCCGAAAATAGAAGGAGCCGCAAGAAAAGCTGCAACTAAAATACTCAAAATTAACCCGTTCAATCCTTTCTTAAAGCTTTTAGTTAAAAACATAATGTTTTCTGTAACCTCTTAGTTTTTTTAATAAATACTACTTCTGTTCAAAATTAAAGCGTTAACTTATTTAAAACCTTGTACAAAATCTAAAGTTGATTTAAGCTTGCTCAAGCCTAATACTAAATAAATCAATTTCAATAGTATACGTTAAAAATTTACTCTCCTTTCAACCTAGTTAGCTTGCATCTTAAGAAAGAGATTAATGGGTAAATGCCAGCATTTAATTAAGATTTAAACTCAATTTAAATGAATATTAATATTTCATCTTATAAAGTTTTTTAACTGTATGAAATACAAACCTAACCCCCAGCCCCTTCCTTTACACGGATACGGTGTGTACACACAAATAATTTAATTACCCCAAATCCTGTTTTATAGGGTGTGTTATGCCGGAGGCTAACGCACCATCGTAGATTTTCGGTATTTATAGACGTTAGTTCTAACGCACACTAATAAATTGATATTTTGATGTTAAATATTATATAATTGGCTGCCAGCTTTGCATAGTTTACTTTCAGCTTCTAAGCAATAAATATCGTTATGAGTAGCGTAGTTTTATTATTAATTGGTTTAGGAACTTTTTTCTTGGCTTGGAGAACTCAAGACGAAATTAATCGTATTGCGGCGATGGTAGCTGGGACAATTTCTCTGGTTTGGGGATTTGCTTTAACTCCCATGTCATTTCAATTAGTATTTGAAATTATCTCAGTTTTAGCGTCTTTCTTTGTTTGTATGCGTTGTTTGGGTTGTGATTTCAACCAAGATTGACTTCTAACTTGATAACGTATTAGCTTTCTGATTTCTTGTTGAGACAGATTTAGTAACTTAGCAGTCATCGCTTCTACCATATTAATCTCAGTTACTGGTAGTACAAAACTCAAATTTCTCAGAGTATTGTTAGCGGTTCTAACCTCAACAAAGCTAATTCCTTGTTCTTTTTGAATTTCAGCTTTGATTGCTTTCAAAGTTACAGGAATTTTTACCTGCATTTGTTTATTAAGTTCCAGATTTTTTTGTTGAGGATATAATCCAAATTTTTGTGCGATCGCTACTTCTGGAAACTTGGAATTGGCAAATTCAAATTCTAACCTTTTAAGTACTGAATTTCCTGTTTTAATCTTCACTTGAGTAAATTTTTGCTCTTGCTCTATTTTCATATCAACCACTGTAAAATTCAGTGTTAACTCTACCTGCGGAAGTGTATCAGCTTGCAACTTATCCAGCGTTCTATAAGAAAATCCTAATAACTGCTTTGTTAGCAAATCACTACCAGTCCAAAAAACAATTCCCAGCGATAGTAGAGGTAGAATAATTAGTAAGATTTGTGGTTTTAAATAAAGCATAGGTTTTAATTTTATAATTTAGATATAATATGATTGTTTAATCGGTGGAGTTGACTACACCAAAAACTATCTATTGACGTATTCATAATATGTCTTTCGATAGAACAATTTAAAGCCTTAAATTGGGATTGTACTAATACAACACATAAAAGAAAAGTGGTCTTATTCTTATTAAGATGGTGCTGCAATTCTCCTGTAATGACTTGACATAAAAAGATTTTATGCGGATACTATTAGTAGAAGATGATTCAGAACAATTAGAGCCATTACAAGGTATTCTATCGGAAGCTGGGTATATTGTAGATGCTGCCGAAGATGGGGAAATTGCACAGTGGCTAATATCTCAAAAAGATTACGATCTATTAATTTTAGACTGGATGCTACCAAAAATTAGCGGGTTGAGTCTGTGTCGCCAGTATCGTATCTCTGGTAAAACTGCACCCGTGTTGATTTTGACTGCAAAAGACACCACACCTGATAAAGTTATGGCTT
Organism: Nostoc sp. UHCC 0252; assembly: GCF_034931145.1. Taxonomy (NCBI): domain Bacteria; kingdom Bacillati; phylum Cyanobacteriota; class Cyanophyceae; order Nostocales; family Nostocaceae; genus Nostoc; species Nostoc sp. UHCC 0252. The sequence goes on from NZ_JAYGHE010000024.1 coordinate 87,064, forward strand.
TAGATGCGGGAGCAGATGATTATTTAGTCAAACCCGCAGACTTAGTAGAACTCTTGGCGCGGGTACGTGCTTTGGGGCGGAGAGTTCCCAATTGGCAGGGAGACAGCCTGCGGGTAGCAGATTTGCAATTAGACTTAGCTGAATTAAATGTAGAACGAAGTCATGTAAAAGTCGAATTATCTCCTCGGGAAGCAAGATTATTAGAATACCTAATGCGTCACCCTAATCAAGTTTTAAATCGCAACCAGATTGAAGAGGCGTTGTGGGAGTGGGGTATGGAACCAGAAAGCAATGCTTTAACTGTGTTAGTACGCAAGCTGCGACAGCGCTTGCAAGTATTGGGTGCAGCAGACTGGATTAAAACAGTTTACGGTATGGGTTATCGCTTAAATCCACAATAATTACAGCAGTTTTCTTTTGCATAAAGTACAAAGCTATTGGTTTTGAGGCAGGAAGTAGAAACTCTTTATATCTGATTCTTAATCCTGCATTTTGTACCTCATGTACTTGCAAACTGCTGTAAGTTGAGAGTTAGAAGCCTTTAAATTTGTATTTCAACGAGCAATGATAAGTTATGTTTAATCGTAGCCGTCGCAATCTTGCAAGTTGGTTCACCTTAACAATGGGTAGTATTTTAATTGGGTTTGCGGCGGTAGTTTACTATGTGGAAGTCATAGATGAGTTAGAGGAACTGGATATATTACTGTATAAAAAAACTAGTGTGATGGCGGCGAATGTGAAGTCAGAACTGTACAATGGCAAGCGACAGTTAGACTTGGAACACGTACCATTGTTGGGAAGCATGGTAGAACCATTGCCAGATATAAGATTAGTTTATGCAAGTTGGTATGATGACCAAAAGCAGCTGGTACAATTTTTTGGTGAAACTCCCAGCGATCGCCTTTCAGTACTAGGTGGATTTGATACTGTTAAAACCGATGATAAAGTATGGTTGCGTCAGGTAACGTTACCTGTTTACCAAGATGGTTTATTAATCGGTTATATGCAAGCAGCGATGCCACTCACATCTGTTGAGAGTGCTTTAGCTGAATTTCGGCTAGTTTTGGCAATTTCAGTACCCATTACCTTGGGTGCAATTGCTCTCACTGGTTGGTGGTTGGGGGGATTAGCGATGCAACCAATTCGTCACAGCTACGATCACCTCCAACGGTTTACAGCTGATGCTTCCCATGAATTGCGATCGCCTCTGACAGCAATTATTAGTAATGCTCAGTTTGGTTTTCTGTCTAAATCTACCGATCTTGAGGTGCAGCGTCAACGCTTCCAGAAGATTTTTGAGATCGCCCAGTCTATGAGTATATTGGTAAATAATTTGTTATTTCTAGCACGCTCACAAGGCCAATTACCTACCGAATTGCTCCAAGCAGTTGATCTCAAGAATTTACTTGTGCAGATAACAAATGATTATCTCACCCACCAAGATGCACAACATCTTAGTTTAAGTTTCCAATTGCCTAATAATAGTGTAATAGTACTTGGTGATGCTAACTTGATTCGTCAAGCGATCGGAAATTTAATTAATAATGCTTGCAAATATACTCCTGCTGGAGGACAAGTACAATTGCAGCTATTTACTCAATCCCATTCGGCTGTCATTCAAGTTAGAGATAATGGAATTGGCATTCCTGAAGATGATTTGCCATATATCTTTGAGCGATTTTATCGAGTAGATAAGAAACGCTCTCGCAAAACCGGAGGATTTGGTTTAGGGTTGGCTATTGCTCAACAAGTAGTTCAATCTCACGGCGGCGAAATCAGTCTTAAAAGTGTAGTCAAAGAAGGGACAATTTTACAAATCTCTCTGCCTTTAAAGTGAAAAATTATA
>NZ_JAYGHE010000025.1:0-87278 GCF_034931145.1 Nostoc sp. UHCC 0252
AAAGTATTTCTGTAGTTTTTCTTCCTTAGTACGTTGCTTGATAGCTTCCAGTATTTGATCTTTTTTGTCACTACTACTTAGTTCAGAAGCAGAGATTTCTATGAACAGAAGATATGCTTCAATCTGATTCTTTAGATTCTTCCAATTCTCGATCATGCTTGTTGATATTTAGTTTTTTAAATCAAAATCCTTGTTAGTGATGTTGTTTAAATATCTAACCCAACAACCATTAACTCAGGCGGATGTTCAACATTAAACTGGTAATATATCTCTCTTTTTTCCTGTGCTGGAAGAGTTAACTGCCATTCTAAAATTCCCATTTCACCAAGTTGAATTTGTGGGTTGCTACGGCTGAGGCGCACTTTAATTTGCTCGTTGCGACTAACTGGCAATTGTTCAGTTACTTTCAGATTTACTTCTTTGTCGAGTAAGTTAGTAATTATCAACCGATAACTATAAGTAATCCGTCGCTGGTTGCTAATTAATCTTTTGTCTACCAGACGTTCAACTAATTCGCGCTCAATTTTTAAACCTTCATCAATCCCTAAATTCAGTTCAAATTCTTGCCCTGGTGCAATATTCTCTAATTGAGTTGTTCCGATAAAAACATTGTTGCTGAAAATATTTGCTTTCCCTGGTAACAAAGTCGCACCATTGGGATTATTTTTCACATTCGCTTGTAAATAAGCAAAACTTACCAAACGCGGCATTGCCACATAATCAAAGTTACAAGGATAATCGTCATTAAAAATTGTCGTCTTATGGGGTGCGCCATCACTGGGAATGTTACCGCCACCATTCAATTTAAAGGTAACTACACTACCTTCTTTGGAAACTTCTGCTGTAACAGTTTCTGCTTGGATAAGAACATCCTCTGAAACTTCGTCTTCTTCTTGCCAATCTGCTCTAGCAGCAGCAGGCGGTTCTGCTATGCTAGGCAGCAGTGGCGGCTGGGCACCAAATCGTCGTTGTCGTAACATTTGTGGACGTGGCGCATCAATATACCAGGGTTCAAGTTTAGGTGGGAGAGTACCTAATCCCGGTTTAGCGGTAGAAAGGGTGAGATTTGCACCAATCCAATCTTCGCCACTACTTTGAGTGATTTCTGCAAGGTAGCCCAGATGCACAATATCGCTGGTAGTGTTAAAGCGCAAGTCATAAAGCGGAGTCCAACTGGCGCGATTTACTATGTAAGACACCTCTAATTCAAATTCGCCTTCACCTGCAACTTCAACTCCTACAACTATGCTCAAACTCTCTTTAGGATGGGGCGTTTGGATTTTTTGCAATGAGGCGCGGAGTACTTGTAGTTCTTTGTCTAATTCCTGCTGTTGGGTTTTGCACTCTCCAGATGCGATCGCATATTCACCATACTGGCTTCCGAGAAAATTCAAAAAATCCAAAGTTTCGCTCAGGCTAAGATTTTTCCGAGACAAACTTTGTGCAAAAGGTTCCTCTGTTTTCTCGCGTAAACCGGCGATAAAACTAGACTGCAATGCTAAAGCATCCACTTGGGCTTGTAGGTGCCGTTTTTCTGCTTCTAACTGCTCAATTTGCCTTGTCAAATGTGCGACTCGCTCCGCTACAGGTTCAGTGGTGTAGATACGATCGCTACTCACTCCCATCAAACGCACTGCCACTGTCCCTGTACCGCTAACCCTGACAGACTCAGTTTCTAGAGTCTCTGATAGTGGTGTAATTACTAATTCCTGCTCATTTCCTGTTAAATTAACTACGCCTCGTCGGGTAACTAATGCTCTGTCAGCATAAACTGTAACAGCTACAATCTCGCTTTGTACTGTTTTGCGCCAAGATGGTATTTCCGGGTTAACCATTGCCAGTTTTCCCCCATTTTTAATTGATTCTGCTGGTTAATTGTCAATGGTTCCCGTCTAACAGTCAACCCCTTTGGGTAATTCGTAATTCGTAATTACTAGTTAAGTGGTTCAAGCGTATTAGAAGTAGTATCAGCTTTTTGATCTACAAAATTCCTTGCCGCAGCCAGGAGATAGTCATAATAGGCACGAGCGACAATAGATAACTGCTTGCCTGCGGGGTAAACCATGTACCAATGTCGCTGAATGGGGAAGTGTTGGACATCTAAAATGCTAAAATCTGAAGCGTCTAATAGTAAAGTATGACGAGATAAAACCGAAATTCCTAAACCACCTGCGATCGCTTGTTTAATTGCTTCGTTACTTCCCAATTCAAGTTTGACTTTTACTGTCACCCCTTGTTCTTCAAATAGACTTTGGACGGCGCGACGAGTTCCTGAACCTGGTTCTCGCATAATAAAAGGTTCGTTAGACAGGCGTTGAATCGGAATATTCTTTTCCTTGGCTAACGGATGATTAATTGGTGCAAAGACTATTAAAGGGTTTTCTAAAAATGGTTCGCAAGTCACATCCATATTGTCTGGAACTTGACTCATAATATACAAGTCGTCCAGATTCTGACTCATCCGTTCCAAAATTTGCTCGTGATTCGTTACTTGGAGAGAGATATCAATCCCTGGATAAAGTTCGCAAAACGGCCCTAACAAACGTGGAATAAAATATTTTGCTGTTGTAATCACTGCCAAGCGTAATTGTCCCTGTTTTAGCCCTTTTAAATCTGCCACCTTCATTTCATACTGGGCTATATTTTCAAAAATCTGCCGACAAGTGGCAAATAATTCTCGTCCTGCTTCGGTGAGATACAACCGCTTTCCCACTTGCTCAAATAATGGCAACCCTACCGATTTTGTGAGTTGCTTAATTTGCATAGAAACGGTAGGTTGGGTGAGAAACAATTCCTCAGCAGCCCGCGTAAAGCTACTGTGCCGTGCCGCCGCCTCGAATACCTTTAATTGGTGCAGCGTCGCTTGCTTCAAAGGTGGTTCTCCTCTATATAGCTATCCATCGATATAAAACTAGTATTACTGAAACAGTTGCAAATGCTATAGCAATACCAATAGATATTTACGAGTTTTATTATAGATAAAACTCTATAACTTCTATTATAATAAAGGTATTTTATTTATGGATTTAAGAAGCTATTATCAAAACAACAAGAAAAGCGTAAGATCCCTTTCACTTCTTCCTGATGAATGATGATTTTCCCAAATTCATCTGTCATCATTCATCATTCCATACTTCTTCTACAACTTCTGCAATTTTTGTCGGTAGCTTGGTTAAATCTGGTAATCTTAACACCTCAATTTCGGCAACTTGTTCTTTAATGTTTACTGGCAAGTTTAAAGGCTGCTGTGTTTCTATCCAGCAGCTTGCTAATGGCAAGGTTTGCTCCATTTCGTCTAGTGGCCGGGGAATTACCATCACTGCATTTAATTCTCCAATGCGTTCTGCTTCAAACATTCCTGCTTCCACTGCTACCGCTACATTTGCTACGGAACCACGAATAATTGCTGTACACAAACCCCCACCAATTTTTTCGTAGGCTGCTAAATGAACATCAGCAGCTTTGAGCATGGCATCACACGCGCCTACCATCGCCGGAAATCCTCGGGTTTCTACCAAACCAATTGCTTGATTACTCAGACGGCTAGAATTACCCTCTTCCATCAATTTAGTAAAACGGGTTGTGATGGGAAGTACTATATCTAGGTTGGGATAAGGTCGGGGAATTACCAAGCTAGAAACCAACTGGCCAAACTGTTCAGCCGTTTGCACACCCGATTCTACAGCCAGACGCACGTCAGCAATCCCACCCCGCACGATCGCAGTACAATAACCGCCACCTATTTTTTCATACCCAACTAGGTGAACTCCTGCTGATTTCAGCATCATATCCGCCGTCCCAACTATTGCCGGAAAGCTGCGGGTAGAAACTAAACCTAAAGCAGTATCCTGGAAGGTCTCTCGATGACTCGTTCCTTCGATGGATTTCATAGACCGTTGATTAGATGTTTCCATTTGAACTTTCCCAGATAATCACAAAGCCGACAACTTACAATTAACACTTACTCGGACTAATCGTCATTTGGGTCGCTCAAGGATTGTCTATGAGGAAACAATGTAGTCAACAGTCTGTTTATGCTCCCTTGTCCATAAATCTGAGTCCCGAAACCGTTAGGGGATTCTGTAGTTAGCTGATTGGGGTCTGAGTCATGTTTTGTAGACTCTTGGACAGGTTCTTGCAAAGGGGGTTCAGCATCCTTGGCTGGTTCCTGCACGGGAGGAGGCTGGCTTTCAGGAGTGGCGGGAGATTTAAAGTAAGAAATCGACTTATTTTGTTTGAAATCCACAAAAGCCGCAGCTGAGAAGTTAGTTGAGGAAACTACCTTTTCCTTAACTCCACCTGAGCCATTTTCTTCTTCCTTCTGCGGTGGCGCACTTGTAGCCGTAGGGTTACTCGTGGATGGTTCCGGCTGCTTTGTTTGAGCAATTTGCCGACTGGTGTCTCCTAAAATCGATCCAGGTGGAACTACTTGTCCAGGTTCAACTGAATAGTTAAAAACTGTTGTTGCTGAACCAATGCAAGCATTTGCTCCAATTTTGCCCTTGCCAACCATCAAAAAACCGGCTCCCAGGTTTGCCCCTACTTCTACCTCTAGGGTTCCTTCATGGACTTGGAGAATGGCTCCCATACCAATACAGACCCCTGGCCCAATGATGATCTTGCTGTTTTCAGCAGCTTGAAGGATCACCCCAGGTGCAAGTACTGCGCTTGGATGAATAGTCACCTCACCACTAATGTAAGAATCAAAGTTATTGCTGAGGCGCAGTGACAGCACAGACATGAAAATTTTAACCTCGGAAGCCGGAATGGGGATGAGGAGTAGGGGAGGCAGGGGAGGCATGGGGGCAGGGGGCAGGGGGACAGAAAGGACAAAGAGGAGAATTATTCAAGTTTCTTCCTTGTCTCCTATGTCTCTTACCAATTCCCCATTCCCCATTCCCTATTCCCCAGTACCTACTATGGTCTTTGGATGATCGTTTCTAATACCCGACGCTTGGCTTTGGGGTCAATACCAATTAAGCGCACATATTCCCCTTGGTATTCGCCAAGGTGTCCTTCGACGGCTGCGATCGCTTCTCTTTCTGAGGAGGCTTGAATCTGACCGATACTAGTCCAAGAACCTGTACGGAAACGCCGTTGGTCTACGTGTTCAAGGCTAATTTTAGAGCCGCCAGCCAATAATTGCCGGAGTTGGTCTACAACTTCACTACTCAAGCGGGTACTGGTAGCTGTTGCTGTAGCAGTAGCAGAAGGCGCACTGCTAGTAAATGATTTCTGGCTGCCAGAGGAGGCTACTTGACCATTTGGACGTTGGATAATTGTTTCTAATACCCGACGCTTGGCTTTGGGGTCAATACCAATTAAGCGTACATATTCCCCTTGGTATTCGCCAAGGTGTCCTTCTATCGCTGCGATCGCTTCTCTTTCGGAGGAGGCTTGAATTTGACCGGTACTAGTCCAAGAACCAGTACGGAACCGTCGTTCGTCTACGTGTTCAAGGCTAACCTTATACCCACCAGCCAATAATTGCCGGAGTTGGTCTACAACTTCAGTACTTAAACGGTTACTGGTAGCTGTTGCTGTCGCACTTCCATAACCTCCACTGCTGCTAGTGAATGATGATTTCTGGCTACCAGAGGAGGCTACTTGACCATTTGGACGTTGGATAATTGTTTCTAATACCCGCCGTTTGGCTTTGGTATCAATGCCGATTAAACGCACATACTCACCTTGATGGCTTTCTATACATTCTTCCAAGCCAGAAATTACTTGATTTATGGAACTTGCTTCAATTGGCTTGCAGCTAGTCCAAGAACCAGTACGGAAACGGCGCTCGTCTACGTGTTCCATACCAATTTTGTAACCACCTGCCAACAGTTGGCGGATTTGCTCTACAGTTTCACCATTGACTTTGCCACTGCTAGAGCCGTTCCCGTTACCATTACCATTGCTGCTGTAGCTGCCATTGCTATGACTACTAGCCGGAGCCTTAAAATTGGTAGCTGGTTTAAAATCACCATCCGGGCGTTGGATGATGCTTTCTAACACACGTCGTCTATCTTTGTCAATACCAAATAGGCGGACATACTCGCCGCTATGGTCACTTACACAGCTTTCTAATGCTGCGATCGCTTCACCGATGGATCTCGGTTCAATTGGTTGGCAACTAGTCCAAGAACCCGTGCGGAACCGTCTCTGGTCTACGTGTTCTGTACCAATCTTATACCCTTGTTCCAATAGATAGCGCAACTGCTCTATTGTTTCTGCACCCAAGCTATTGCTCGCCACTTCACTACTCCTTTCCAACTCTAAAACAGTAATACCATTACCTGTATAAGATTTAGCGTTCTCATCCCGAATGGGTGCTATACATTTGCTATCCGCAGCACAAAGATAACCAGCTCGTAGCGCCTGATTAATCCCAACCACATGATGAGCAAATTCCTTATCTTGATCTTGCACATCTGGCAAGCGATCAGCTTGCTGCTGGCTAGTAATTACCGCTCCCGAAGGTACATATTTACCTGCGGGAATTTCTACGTCTTGAATCAAAGCGTGCATCATCACGATGCAACCTGCACCCACCCTGGCATTAAACACTGTAGAGCGAAAGCCAATGAAGGAATTATCGCCTACATAAGCTGGCCCGTGAATTAGAGCCATGTGGGTAATGCAAGCATTTTTACCTACCCATACCGAGTATTTTTCTTGGTCATCGCCAATTACTCGACCTTGCTCTAACCCATGAATGACTACACCATCTTGAATATTGGTGTTTTCACCAAGATAAAAAGGTGTGCCTTCATCCGCTCTAATCGTAGTCCCCGGAGCAACGATTACATTTGCACCTATTCGTACATCCCCAATCAGATTGGAGAATGAATGTACAAAAGCAGTTTTATGGATGTCGGGTTCAGCTAAATTCCTTGACCACGGAGTTGGGGGTGCTGCCGTGCTGCGGACTGCCATTGCGAGATTCCTCCTATATTGTCATTCGTCCTTTGTCATTCGTCCTTTTCTAATGACTAATGACTAATGACCAATGACTATCGATATTGATCTTTTTTACTGTAAATCATGCGATCTTCAACATAAATTGTATCTATGATCGCCACTACCACTGCATCTAGTGGTCGCTGTTCGTTGCCAATAACTTGACGAGCAACACTACCACGACTGACAAGTACCCATTCATCGACACCTGCTCCCACACTATCTGCTGCTACCTCATATTGTGGGAGGATGTTTCCTTCTTCATCTACAAATTGTAACAACAGTAGTTTCACACCTCTAAGACTTGGATCTTTTTGGGTGCTAACTACTGTGCCGCGAACTTTAGCGACTTGCATTAAAAATTACGGTCTTCTACCGAAAGGACGAATTGCGTTGACATTTTCCCGGAATTGCTCTACGTCTTCTGTATAACGAATTGGTAGGACATATTCTAAGTTTTCGTGAGGACGAGCAATGATGTGAGTAGACAGCACTTGTCCACCATTGACTCGCTTCACTGATTCAACACCTGCGGCTACGGAAGCTTGCACTTCCGAAACGTCACCCCGGACAATTACGGTAACTCGACCACTGCCGATTTTTTCATAGCCGACTAGAGTCACACGAGCAGCTTTCACCATCGCATCAGCAGCTTCCACTACTGCTGGAAAGCCCAGCGTTTCAACCATTCCCACTGCAATTGACATTAGTTTTAATCCCTTTTTTATTGTTTTTAGACTTTGGACAAAAGTGATGCTCAAAAAAGCAAAAAGCTTTAATTACTTTTTTTAAACAGCTTTTAGGTACGGAACTGTTCCACAGCTTCGGTGTAACGAATCGGCAAGACGTATTCCAGGTTTTCGTGAGGACGAGCAATGATGTGAGTGGACAACACTTCACCACCAAATACTCTTTTCGCCGCTTCAACCCCAGCAGCTACAGAAGCTTGCACTTCCGATACATCTCCCCGAACTATCACGGTGACGCGAGCGCTACCAATTTTTTCATACCCTACTAAGGTGACACGGGCGGCTTTCACCATCGCATCAGCAGCTTCCACAACTGCTGGAAAGCCTTTCGTTTCAATCATTCCAACTGCAATTGGCATCGCAGAACTCCTACAAAATTAATGCAATCTGTACTGTCGTTTGAATTTTTTGACGGGGAGAGCCTGATCTTATAGCTAAGAAAACACTTCCAAATTAAGCATAGGAAAGCTTGGCGTTCCTGGCAATATAAATCACTATAATAGTTTATGATAAGAAAGTTTTAAAAAACTTAACAAATATTTATCCGGGCATTCTGAGCAATTAAAGTTTACTGATTACTTGAGCAGCCACTTATGCTTTATAATTTTTTTATCACATTGACAAAACGGCATTCATAACCAAGGCTAATTCTATCTAGTGAGAACAAGCGGCGGCTGTATGTTTTGCTGTATCTATCTTTTTTATGATTTTGCGGTATGCACAACGAGTAGGTAAAAAGTATATAATATTTTCATATATATCGTATAAATTACTCTGCTCAAAGTAGAAATACAAATGTAAAAACAGAGTCAAGGTTAAGGTAAGTAAATGCTTTTGCGTATGTAAAGTTATATTTTATAGAAGTTTGGTAGGGTAAAGTAAAGTAAAAATACTTTTGATAATTTAGCTTAAACAATAGTAAAAAAATATTGATATTTTACTAAATTAATGTTTTTAAATAAATAATTGTCGAAAAGATTTTTTAAAATAAAGGTTGAGTCTTCAAGGTAAATTTAAATGGATCAATTTCTATTTTTAACAAGTTGGTTTGTGCCTTTATATAGCTTATTAGGCGCAATTTTGACGTTGCCCTGGGGAATAGGAATAATTCAAAGAACAGGGCCAAGACCTGCGGCATATATCAATTTGTTGACAACTGTTTTGGCTTTTATCCATAGTCTGTTTGTATTTAAAAATATCTGGGATAGAGAACCAGAAACGCTATTAGTACCGTGGTTCAAAGCTGCTGATTTAGACTTATCTTTTACCTTGGAACTCTCAGCAGTCAGCATTGGCGCAATAGTTTTAATCACAGGTTTAAGCTTACTGGCACAAGTTTACGCTCTGGGTTACATGGAAAAAGACTGGTCGCTGGCGCGTTTTTTTGCGCTGCTAGGGTTTTTTGAAGCAGCGTTGAGTGGTCTAGCAATCAGTGATTCTTTGTTTCTCAGCTATGCCCTTTTAGAAGTTTTGACGCTTTCAACTTACTTGCTGGTGGGTTTTTGGTATGCTCAACCGCTAGTAGTAACGGCAGCGCGAGATGCATTTTGGACTAAACGGGTAGGAGACTTGTTGTTGCTGATGGCTACGGTGACGCTTTCCAACTTAGCTGGTAGTTTAAACTTTTCGGATTTATATGAGTGGGCGCAAACAGCTAATTTAAGTCCAGTGACATCAACATTGCTGGGGTTGGCGTTAATTGCTGGGCCGGCTGGAAAATGTGCCCAATTTCCCCTGCACCTGTGGTTAGATGAGGCGATGGAAGGGCCCAACCCAGCTTCGGTAATGCGAAATTCGCTGGTAGTAGCTGGAGGTGCTTATTTACTATATAAATTTCAACCATTGTTAGCGCTGTCGCCAGTTGCCTTGAATGCCTTGGTAATTATGGGTACGGTAACGGCAATTGGGGCGACATTAGTATCTATAGCTCAAATTGACATTAAGCGATCGCTATCTCATTCCACCAGTGCATACATGGGGTTAGTGTTTTTGGCGGTGGGGTTACAGCAAGGGGGTGTAGCTTTGATGTTGCTGTTAACTCATGCGATCGCTAAAGCATTATTATTTATGAGTTCCGGTTCAGTGATCTTAACTACCCAAAGCCAAGACTTGACCGAAATGGGCGGACTTTGGTCACGGATGCCAGCCACCACCACCGCCTTTATTGTCGGTTCGGCGGGGATGGTAACGCTGCTACCATTGGGAGGCTTCTGGGCAATGCTAGGATGGGCTGATGGTTTCGTGAATATTAGCCCTTGGGTGATTGGGGTTTTATTGTTGGTCAATGGCTTGACAGCATTGAACTTAACTAGAGTATTCAGACTAGTCTTCTGGGGTAAACCGCAACAAAAAACCCGACGCACGCCAGAAGTCGGTTGGCAAATGGCCTTCCCGATGGTGACTCTGACAGTATTGACTCTGCTTTTGCCTTTGATGTTACAGCAATGGTACTTACTACCAGATTGGCAAAGTATTAATTGGTATGTAGCATTAGCGTTGTTTGCTTCTACTGTGCTGGGAGTAGTTGTCGGTTCTACAGTTTATCTGCACAAAGCTTGGTCACGATCCAGATTTTTGGCGTGGAGATTTGTGCAAGACTTATTAGGTTATGATTTTTATATTGACCGAGTTTATCGCGTAACGGTGGTGAGTGCAGTCGCGCTGCTGTCTAAAATTTCTGCTTGGAGCGATCGCTATTTAGTTGATGGTCTAGTAAACTTGGTTGGGTTTGCGACAATTTTTGGTGGACAAACTTTAAAGTACAGCATTTCTGGGCAATCTCAGGGCTATATGTTGACCATCCTAGCAGTTGTCAGCGTCCTAGCTTTCTTCATCGGCTGGTCATCGGGTTTACTAGATAAATTGCCTTTCTAAAGATATTGTCATTGGTCATTTGTCATTTGTGATGTCATTTGTGATTGGGTAAGAGTTTTTTCCCATTCCAATTCCCCATTCCCCATTCCCGATTTCATACCTGCTTATGCTTAGTGTTTTAATTCTAGTGCCGTTAATCGGCGCAGCTTTAATTGGTTTCTCGCCTTCTGGCATCAGTGGAAAATTTGCCCGTGGGGTGGCTTTGGTCTTTGCCAGTATCGCTTTATTGTGGACAATCGTACTAGCAATTCAGTTCCATCCAGGGGAAATAACTCAACAGTTTTCTGAGTCTATTCTTTGGATAGATGTCTTAGGCTTAAACTATAACCTGGGAATCGATGGTTTGTCTTTGCCATTGCTGGTTTTGAATGGATTGTTAACTTGCATTGCCATCTACAGCAGTGATGAATCCCTTCAGCGTCCTAAGTTTTATTACTCTTTGATTCTATTATTAAGCGCTGGGGTAACTGGAGCTTTTCTGGCACAAGACTTACTGTTATTTTTCCTATTTTACGAATTGGAACTGATTCCGCTATATCTATTGATAGCTATTTGGGGTGGGGAAAAGCGAGGTTATGCGGCTACCAAATTTCTTATTTATACCGCCGTTTCAGGAATCTTGATTTTAGCAAGCTTCCTCGGCATGGTTTGGCTTAGTGGTTCCTCTAACTTTGCACTCGCAACCTTAAACACTACAACTTTACCTTTAACGACACAGCTTTTACTGCTCGTGGGGATTTTGGTCGGTTTCGGGATTAAAATTCCTTTAGTTCCCTTCCATACTTGGTTGCCAGATGCTCACGTTGAAGCTTCCACACCAATTTCTGTGCTGTTGGCTGGAGTGTTGTTGAAGTTGGGAACCTACGGCTTACTGCGGTTTGGTATGAACTTATTACCAGAAGCTTGGGCTTATGTGGCTCCTTGGTTAGCGACTTGGGCAGTAGTAAGTGTATTGTATGGTGCATCCTGCGCGATCGCTCAAACCGATATGAAAAAGATGGTAGCATACAGTTCCATCGGACACATGGGCTATGTGCTGTTAGCGGCAGCGACGGCTACACCATTAAGCGTCTTAGGTGCTGTCATGCAAATGATCAGCCACGGCTTGATTTCCGCCATGCTGTTTTTGCTGGTAGGGGTTGTGTATAAAAAAGCCGGAAGCCGAGATTTAGAAGTTCTCCAAGGATTGCTGAACCCAGAACGGGGTATGCCCGTGATTGGCAGCCTAATGGTTTTAGGAGTTATGGCCAGCGCTGGGATACCGGGAATGGTCGGGTTTATTTCCGAATTCATCATTTTTCGGGCCAGTTTCGCAGTTTTTCCAGTGCAAACCCTACTATCAATGATTGGTACAGGTTTGACTGCGGTCTACTTCCTGATACTCCTCAACCGTGCCTTTTTTGGCCGCTTGTCTGCACAAGTTACTAACTTACCACGTGTGTATTGGAGCGATCGCATCCCAGCTGCAATTTTAGCTGTGCTGATTGTGATTTTTGGCATTCAACCCGCTTGGTTAGCACGCTGGACTGAACCAACAATTACAGCAATGGTGAATAACCAAAACGTAGTAGTAGCGGTGTCCTTGGAGAAAGCAATGGGGACTGGGGATTAGGGAATGGGGACTGGGGACTGGGGACTAGGAATTAAGGACTAGGGAAGATTTTTCTGAATACATAATACCCAATGTCTAATCCCTAGTAACCAAAACCCAATACCCAGTACCCAATCCCCAGTACCCGGTCCCTATACTTTTTGGAGAGATAGCAATGGTAACTATTAAAAAGAAAGCGGCTCACAATCCCTTAGCTGAGTATATTGAACGTCTGCAAAAAGGGCAAGCATTAGTCCCCGACACTCCAGACAATGTACTGGAAGTTGTTGGTATTCTTAAAAGCTATGGCGTAGTTTTAGATGCCTACTCAAAAAATCTTAACTATATTGCCGAACATCAGTTTTTAATATTTTTCCCATTTTTTAAATACTTTAATGGAGAGGTTTCTTTTCAGAAATTATTCCGTCATTGGTGGCACGATCGCATTAATTTTGAATATGCCGAATATTGTATGAAAGCCATGATGTGGCACGGTGGCGGCGGACTAGATACGTATTTAGATACCACAGAATTTAAAGAAAGAGCGCGAGCCGTTATTGCCGCAAAATTTAAAAATAATCCCTTAATTTCGGGTATTGAACAACTGTTTCCAGATTTCTTAACAGAACAATTGCGCGTCTCTGCTTACTACACGGGTTTAGGTCAATTCTGGCGAGTCATGGCCGATATTTTCCTCAGCTTATCGGATCTTTACGATAAAGGCAAAATAAAATCGATTCCCGAAGTTGTAGAACATATTAAAGCAGGGTTAGTGGCAAATGCATTAAACCCAATTACATACGCCGTCAAAATTCGGGGTGAAGTATATGAAATCATTCCTAAAAGCGTTGGTTTAACCTTCTTAGCAGATACAGCAATACCTTATGTAGAAGCAGTATTCTTCCGGGGAACTCCTTTCCACGGCACAGTTTCATACAACGCCCAAGGTTATCAAATTCCCCCAGATCAAACGCGATTTGAATACGGCGCATTGTATGCAGATCCTTTACCCATCGGCGGCGCAGGTATTCCTCCCACATTATTGATGCAAGATATGCGTCATTACCTTCCAGAATATTTGCATGAAATTTATCGTCGCAGCCTTCGGGGTGAAGATGATTTGCGGGTGCAAATTTGCATAAGTTTCCAAAAATCAATGTTTTGTGTGACTACGGCAACAATTTTGGGACTGATGCCTTATCCTTTGGATACTAAAGATCCAAATGAGGAGAAAGGTAATCGAATTTATTTAGAGAAGTGGATGAGGCGATTAGAAACTTCGCGGTTGTTGGATGTGAATAAATAACTGAATTGAATACAGAGAAATTTCAGATGCTTCTGAATCGTTATAAAAATCTTCATTTGATTCAGCAACTTCACCCAGTACAAGATCATTGCCAGATTTATCATTTGATGAATGGCTATGAGTTTCCTTGGGATATGACGCGATCGCTCGAAGTAGCTTTGATGCGAACTTATTGCGTTCCTAGTATTTCTAAATTACTGAATCATACAGGAGAATTTACCCATTGTCCGCAAAAACGCTACGATGACACGTCAATAATTGTTGGAGAGATGATTAAGTGGGGCTATGATAGCGATCGCGGCAAACAAGCCCTGCAACGCATGAATGCACTCCACGGACGCTTCAAGATTGACAACGACAATTTCCTGTATGTACTTTCAACTTTCATTTTCGAGCCTATCCGTTGGAATGCACGTTTTGGTTGGCGGCTGATGTGCGAACAAGAAAAATTAGCCTCCTTTTACTTCTGGCGAGAAGTAGGTAAGCAAATGCAAATTCAGAATATCCCTGAAACCTACGAAGAATTGGAACGCTATAACCTTAACTACGAACGCCAAAACTTTCATTATTCAGATACAAATCGTCGGGTTGGGGAAGCTACACGCGATTTATTTTTGAGTTGGTTTCCTTGGTGGATGCGTTCTTCCATCAAACCAGGTATCTATGCTTTAATGGATGACACCATGCTCGATGCCTTTGGTTTTCCCTATCCTTCGCCATTGCTGCGATCGGCTATGGTAAATCTACTAAAAATCCGAGCCAAATTAATCCGGTTATTCCCACCTCGGAATCACCCTAATTTTTATGTTGACTCTTCTATCCCCAGCTATCCCACTGGTTATGAAATTGCAAATGTGGGACCACCGGAAAATTTTAATTAAAGCTAGGCTCCGGTTCTTCAGGCTTTTATTATGTGAAAATTAATATAAGTATTTTGGGGCTACAAATGTGGCTTGGATAGCAGGCAATCAATTGCAAGGTAGCAAATATACTATTGAAAGGGAATTGGGAAGGGGACGATTTGGTATTACTTATTTGGTAAAAAATAAGAAAGGCGATCGCCAAGTCATTAAAACTTTAAATCAGGACTTACGCAAAAATAACGTAACTCTGTCATTACGAGCGATAGCGAGGTAATCCCCCCTGACGCTGGGATTGCTTCCCTACACTCCGTTCCGATCGCAATGACAATATCGGTGTTGCGTAAGTCCTATAAATATCGAATTGTTTTAGGAGAAAAATTCACGTTCAACAACTCCCTTGCCGAGTGTATGTCTGAAGACAAGCCGCAGCGTGTCTACGCCATATTTTTGTAAAACTCAGGCGATCGCTCTCTAAATATTCTCCACCCACAGAAGATTATTTGCGTAGCCTAAAAGTACAGGTCATTTTTCCATTTATCCTTATCATATTCAGCGTGAGTTCAGCGATCGCCCGAATTCAAGAAACGATCGCCCGAATTTAACGTGAGTTCGATAAACCTCTCCCTGCCTTGAACTAAAGTTCAAGTCTGTCCCTCTCCGAGTCGGAGAGGGACGGTTTTGCGTAGTAAAACCAGGGAGAGGTCTTTTTTTACGTCTAATTTAGATGGACACTATAGAGTTTCGCCTTAGCTGGCTATGATTAGAAAATTGTGATTTTATTAGCTGCTTTAGTCGCTTTTTCCCTAGCCTCTTGGATATTCGCACCCTTCGCTAAAGCTACGCCCATTCGCCGATATGGATGAGCATTAGGCTTACCAAATAATTTAATATCTACATCTTTTTCTGACAAAGCATCAGCTACACCACCAAAACTAATAGAATCAGATTTTTCTGAAGCTAAAATTACCGCACTAGCTGAGGCTCCTAGCTGTTCTATATGAGGAATTGGTAAACCTAAAACTGCTCTTAAATGTAGTTCAAATTCATTGAGATTTTGTGAGATTAATGTCACCATTCCTGTATCATGAGGTCTGGGAGAAAGTTCGGAAAAAATGACTTCATCTTTGGTAATGAAAAACTCAACGCCAAAAATTCCGGCTCCTCCTAAAGCATCAGTAACTTTTATGGCTATTTCTTGAGCTTTTAATATTTTGTCTTCAGAAATTAATGCGGGTTGCCATGATTCTTGATAATCGCCTCGTTCTTGGCGATGACCAATAGGAGAACAGAAAATTGTTGGTGCATTCCACTGTTTAATTGTCAATAAGGTTATCTCGATTTCAAAGTCAATAAATTCTTCTACAATCACCTTTTGACTGTCTCCCCTAGAATTAGCGATCGCATAATTCCAAGCCTTCTCAACTTCACTCTTATCCTTGACTACAGACTGCCCTTTTCCAGAAGATGACATCACAGGTTTAACAACATTACTAAACCCAATTTCATCAGAAACTTTAATCAATTCTTGTAGGGTTGTTGCATAACCATATTTAGCTGTTCTGATGCCCAATTGTTGATGCGCCAGTTCCCGAATTCTGTCGCGGTTCATTGTATAGTTAGTAGCAGCCGCAGTTGGTATAACTGTAATGCCTCGCTGTTCAAATTCGATCAATTTTTCTGTTCGGATTGCTTCAATTTCTGGTATGATTATGTCTGGCTGATATTTGCTCACTACAGCTTCTAAATCATCAGCACTGAGCATAGAAATCACTTCATAAGCATCAGCAACCTGCATAGCTGGAGCATTGGCGTAGCGGTCAACGGCAATCACATAATTACCAAGACGTTGAGCCGCGATCGCAAACTCCTTACCTAGTTCTCCTGAACCCAGCAGCATCAATTTTTGGGGCAACTTAATACTCATTAACTTCTCTAGATCAATCTCAATCCAATAATCTTATAATTTTTTGTGTTTTAATTACCGTCTTCTCAAGAGTTAAATCTAGCGCCTCGCATTTGTAAATCTTGCTGTTGTAGCGGAGTTAAACCAGTACCTACACCAAAGTTACACTTATCTACTAGAGTCTCCAACCAAACAGTCTCATTTAAAGTTGCGCCTCGTAAATCTGCATTTCTCAAATCGGCTTTCATCAAATTGGCAAATAATAGGTCTGCATTGACTAAACTACTACCTTGCAGATTTGCTCCAGACAAATCTCCTCGGATAAAGTTTACTCCATCTAAATTTAAATCAGATAAATCCCCATGTCATCAACTGGGAAAAAGCTATAAATAAATAACTTTGTCCCTTGTTGATCATTGAGGCTTGAGGATTACGAAAGGAACGTTTAAGAGCTTGAAAAATACCGTAACTACATAATCCAAAGTTCAATAGATGGAAGCCAATAACACTAACAAAACTTTTCCCTAATGGTAAATAGAAAAACTCCAAGTTTTTGAGGGGAGAAGCATGAGTGATACGGAAAAGATTAGGAAAGAGATAATTCGTTGTTTCCACGGGGTTAAATAGTGTAAACCAAGTAACCGAATTATTTGAATTGTAGCTATAAGACGGTGCCATCAAAATTGGGATGATTAAAAAAATGAAAACGGCACCACTACCTAACCAAGGCTGAAAACCGCTAAACTTACTACTAACTAGACCAAAAAGTAGTGCAGCACTGTAGAAGAAAATACAGCTAGCAGCAAGAATAGCATAGTAACTGAAAATGTTAGTAAAAGCAATTTGGGCAGAAGAACCAGCCCATAAATGTAAAGGAATCGAAACTAAGATTACGAGATAAATTAAACTCGGTACTCCTAGCAACTTCCCTGTCAATATACTTGTTTCTGATTGAGGGCTGAGACGGATAAAATTCAGCGTCCCGCGAGTTTCTTCTTTGGCTAAATCATTGATTATTAAATAAGTTCCTGCAACTAATAGTGTGAATACAAAAATTACACTAAAGGTCAGGAATATATATTCCCAGTGATCTCGCCACCATAACTGCCAATCAATTTGATTTTGGGGACAAATATTTTTTAAGGCTAAATCATTGAAATAAGCAATTTTAGATTGATTTGATTCCTGTAAAGCCTGCTTTTGTAGCGTTTGATATGTTTGACTCAAACGACAGTATGTATTAGTCAGCGAGTATTTCTCGTCAGGAAACTCTCGGAACTGATATAAAAAAACTACCAGTTGCAGCAGTAACGATGTTGCAACTGCGATCGCAACATTAAAAAATTTCAGCCGTCCTTTGAGTTCCCGCAAGAGTTGCGGATTCCAATCGCCGATTTTGTCTATTAAATTGGGCATAGTATGAAAAAATCTCCAAAAATGGGGAGTGGTATTTATTGACGAATTAAGATGCTTGTTTGTGACCTAATTTCAAGAAAATAGTTTCTAAGTCTTCTTGGGTGCAGTGAAAATCAGTCAGAGGAATATCTGCTTTGATGAGCGATCGCAACAACTCAGCACTATCTTCTTCTTTCCCTGAAAAATTCACCCGCACGCTGTTTTTCCCTGATATCACCTCCCACTCTTCTACTAAATGATGGTGTTTCAATTCTCTTAAAAGTGTCTCCAGGTTCCCCAGAGTTGATATCACAATTTGCTGGTGAGAAAGACGTTGATAAAGGTGTTGTAACGAGGTACTTTCTACCAAGAAGCCAAGTTCCATAATTCCTACAGATGTACACAGTTCAGCTAAATCACTGAGAACATGAGAGGAAATAATTACAGTCATCCCAGCTTCTTGCAAAGCCTTGATGATTTCGCGGAAGTGCATCCTGGCGATGGGGTCAAGCCCAGAAACAGGCTCATCTAGTAGTAGTAAAATCGGTTCGTGGATAATGGTTCGCGCTAAACTCAAGCGCTGTTTCATCCCCCTCGACAGAGTAGAAATCTGGCTGTGACGTTTATTTCCAAGTTGGATGAGTTCTAAAACTTCATGTAGGCGTTGAGTGCGGCGCGGTTCTCGCAAGCGATAGAGACGCGCAAAATAATCTAGGTAATCCCAGACTATCAAATCCTCATATAGCGGGTAGTCATCGGGTAAGTAGCCTAGACGACCCTTAAGTTTGGGATTACTCTTGTCACGGAGTAAGCGATCGCCATTAATATAAATCTCACCCGTTGTTGGTTCCTCAGCAGTTGCCAACATTCGGATGAGAGTTGTTTTACCCGCCCCATTGGGCCCAATCAGTCCATATACTTCCCCCGCCTGGATTTCTAAATCCACATCATTAACAGCAACGTGTCTGTCAAATTGCTTAGTTAGTCCACGGGTGCAAATTGCTAATTCTTTTACCATCGCTGCTGGGTTGCGGCTTGTGATTAACACTTAACGTAACCTCTTTCTACAACTTCTGTCAGGCTTGTTTCGGAAATTGAAACTGGCTTTATATAAAGCTGCTTTTAGTCATGGGCATTATTTACCACTATTTTCACTAAAGTTATAAATAATACCGATTATTAAGTTTTGCTACGGGGAATACTAAAGCTAGAAATTTCTAGGTCTTCTCAGTTACTCAGGTAAAAGCTGTATGGATTTTGAATCAATTATGAATATGCCTGTTATCGGGCAAACTATTGCTTATGCTATCGAAGATGGTAGGCAATGGGGACTAAGTTTTGCCAACAATTTTTATTGGGTAGGTAATAGAGATAATATTGCAAACTTGATGATAGATGAATGCCTGTGGACATTCAGTGATTGCCTTCATCAAAGTTTGGAACAGATCATAAGGTAGGATAATGTAGCGATTATCTAAATTATCAGTTTAGGCGATCGCTACCACATAAAACTTTTCTACTTTTCGCCCTTCTCCTGCTGTTTTCGTCGCTCCTCAATGTGAGCAAAGATTTCGTCAATAGTGGGATTTCCTAAGATCCGTTCTTGTGTCTGGTCATCAAAACGGCGATTCAGACAACATACATCTAAATAAATTAAAACTGTTGTAAATTAGCAATTATTTGCCGCTATAAAAAAAGGCAATTTCTTTTTCTTTTAGGGGTGCGAAACCAGCATCTGTAAGCAATTGATCGAGTTCTGCTTGGGGAATGTGTTTTGCACCAATTCGCACAATACGCGATCGCATAGTATTAGATACGCCACTGCGCTGTCTATTACCCTCTAGCGCCATGACTTTACCATAAAGTTCTAATTTGGCAGGTGGAATGGGAGAACCGTCAAAATCAATTCCCCGTGCGATCGCTTCATCAATCGCATCAGCACCTGTGGTAGTTTGATTCCCTGGGTTAGTTTCGGTAGACATGGTGATTTACTCTTCTTCGCTATGAGTAGATTTTACCAGCCTTGCTGACACCAAACCTGCCTTTTGCTGCGGAGGATTGGTAGTCAATAGACTAATCACGAGCTTGTCGTGTCACCAAGCCCCCAACAAAAGCGCCTAAAATAGTGCCTGTCCATAATCCTGTTGTGCTACCTTGCCATATTGCTCCTGGTGTCATCCAAGCGTTGCACATCACCTGGAGACCCCAAGATTGGTTTTGACACTTCTGGCTATGTAGCATGATGGTGATTTGCCCACTAGTGTAAGCACCAAAAAAACCCGATGACAGCGCCAAAAATGTGCAAATTAAAATTCTATTTTTTGTCATTGGGAATTGGGAATTGGGAATTGGGAACTTGTACTGAGCGAAGCCGAAGTATTGGGAGTTGGGAATGGGAAAGAGGACTTGGGTACAAGGAGAAAGACTTGTTGTAAGTTCTAAACTTCTGTCCCCTTGTCCCTCTGCTCCCCCTGCTCCCTGCCCCCTGCCCCCTGCCCCCTGCTCCATTCCCCATCACCCCGTATTTCTCATCCCGGCTGCAATGCCATTAATAGTTAACAATGCTCCTCGCAGTAACTCGCCTTTGCTGTAACGAGAGTGGATAACTCCAGAAGTAGCATTACTATTCATAGACTGACGTAGGCGCTTGAGTAGGGAAACTTGGATAAATCCCAAGGGGACAATTGTGCCATTGCGTAACTGCACAGATCGTTGCAAGACAGGATCGCCATCTAACAGCCGATTATGATCGGTGATTTTCAAAACCAAATCTCTTGTCAGATAGAACTCGCTGGCAATTTGGTCAAAAACCTTGGCAAAACGAAGTTGATCTTCTGGTTTTGACAATTCCTGAACGTAGTGATGTGCCATTTGCATATCTACTTTTGCCAAAGTCATCTCGGCTTTAGAAATTACCATCTTGAAAAATGGCCACTTTACGTAAAAGTAGCGCAGTAATTTCAAGTGTTCTTCTGGTTCTTCGTTCAAGAATTCTTGTAAAGCTGTGCCAATACCGTACCAGGAAGGAAGCAAAAAGCGGGTTTGTGTCCAGCTAAATACCCAAGGAATAGCTCGCAGACTACTTAAATCTTTCTTACCAGATGGTCGGCGGGCTGGACGAGAACTAATTTGTAGCTGGCTAATTTCTTCAATGGGGGTTACTTGATGGAAGAAGTCAACGAAATCAGGCTGTTCGTAGATTAAAGCACGATAATGTTGACGCGATCGCACTGCTAATTCTTCCATAATCTCATTCCAGGGTTCAATATCATCAAACCCTGTCCGCAGTAAACTAGCTTGAATCACAGCAGTGGTGATGGTTTCCATGTGGTATAGTGCCAAGTCCAACAAGGAGTATTTAGAAGCGAGAACTTCTCCTTGTTCGGTAATCTTGATTCGTCCATTGATACTATGACCTGGTTGAGCCAAAATCGCCTCGTAAGCAGGGCCACCACCTCGTCCCACAGAACCGCCGCGTCCGTGGAAAATTCGCAAATTTACATCGTAGCTTTCTGCTATTTGTTGCAGTGATTTTTGGGCTTTATGAATTTCCCAGTTGCTGCTTAAAAAACCAGAGTCTTTGTTGCTGTCAGAATACCCCAGCATTACTTCTTGCAGGTTAAGTGTGAGGAGGGAGGGTACTAGAGAGGCAGGGGAGGATGAATTTTCATCCACAAGACTCTTTGTTTTTGTCTGTTCGTAGCCGCCAGCTAACAAAGCGCGATATAAGGGAAGTTCAAACAGTTTCCGCATGACGCTTCTGGAGCGTTGTAAGTCTTCTACTGTCTCAAATAAGGGGACAACTTGAATGGTTCCGACAGCAATGGCGGGGTCGAAAAGTCTGGCTTCTTTGGCTAAAAGTAATACTTCCAGCACGTCGCTTACGTCGCGGCACATGCTGATAATGTAAGTTTGGCAGATATTTAGACCAAATTCTTGTTGGAGCGATCGCACGACGCGAAAGGTTTCAATGACATCGTTGGTTTTTTCAGAAAATGGTAATTCTGCGGGAATCAACGGCCGCCGGGTTTGCAGTTCTCCTGTGAGCCAAGCGACTTTTTGCTCCTCGGATAGTTCGTTGTAAGGTTGAGGTAATATTTGCAGGTATTGTAGTATCTCATTCAGCGCATCAGCGTGGCGAGATGATTCTTGGCGAATATCTAGTTGTGTCAAGTTAAAGCCAAAAATTTCTACCTGACAGATGAGATTTTCTAATTCTCGACAGCTTAAACCTGTTTCTGTCAAATTGCGCTGAATCATCCGCAGTTCTGCTAAAAAATCGTCTCCCGAACGATACAGGGGGCTGTCTGGATTTTTTGGCGTTTCCCGATTGTACAAAGCTAAATTGCGATCGCGAGTATTTTCTAGCCGTTTCAGTACATAAGCGAGTTTCAGCCGATAGGGTTCTTGTCGATAACGCAGCGCCAGTGCGTCGTACACTTCACTCAACTGCGACTGATCTAACTCCAGAGATTCCAGCAAATCGGGTAAGACATCACTCCAGTGCATCGACACACTCAACAATTCAATCAGATTTTTCACTGACTGAATATATCTCCCCAGCACCATTTTGCGCTGATAGCAAGCGGTTTGCCAGGTAATCTCTGGCGTGACTGATGGGTTCCCATCCCTATCTGAGCCTACCCAGGAACCGAAAGAGCAAAAGTTTTTACTCGGTGGTTCTAACCAAGGAAAGGTATTAGATAAGGTGTGTTTGAAACGTTTATAAAGTTGGGGGATGCCATCAAATAAAACTTCTTGGAAGTAGTGCAAGGCATAATCTACTTCATCTAGCACCGTGGGTTTGAACTGGTGAAGTTCGTCTGTACGCCACCAAAGGCGAATTTCTTCGAGCAATTGTTCGCGGACATCTGCTGCTTCCCAAGCATATCCCCCAGATGCAGCCCCAGAATGGTTTTCCAAAGCATCCAGTTTTTGCAAGAGTTGCACCACCTGTCGCTGCTTGTCGCGGATGGTATGACGAACAATTTCCGTCGGGTGCGCTGTGAAAACTAAGCGGACATCCAGATGAGCAATTAGACGTTGAATCTGCTGGGGTGGTACGTTCTGTTTGAATAAATAGGGAAACAAGGCGGCGAAAGTCCCTTTTGGTTTGACTGAGGCTTTTTCTAGATAATTCTTTGCCAACAATTCTGCTGCTAGTCCCTTGCTAACAGGCGCGTCATCTTCTCTTTGATTGGACGAATAGTTGACATTAGATGCTCTTTCTGCGTCTGTAGCCTCTGTTTCTGCTTCATAGCGACTTAGTTGCTGCCGTTGCTCGTATTCCTGCTCAATGATGTTAATCAATTGAAAATACAGAGCGAAAGCACGAGCCGCACGAATTGCTTCGTTGATATTTAGTTGTTCAATTAATTTGACGGCTGAGGATGCTTGGTCATTTGTTGCTTGTCCTTCTGGCGAACACAAATCGCGCAACTGCCGCAACAAATCTACCATGTTTTGACCGCATTCTTGCCGGAGAACAGACTCCCACAATTCTTCCACTACCTGGAGACGATGACGCAAAAATAATTCCGACACCGGGTATATATCCGCAGTTTGAGACGAAGAGTATAAAAGGGAACCCATATTCTCTATTTTGTAAAGCTAATTACTGTTTACGCTTCTTGGTTTTCTACTGAATGCTCATCGGGCTATTCCTGAGCAAATAATTATTTGGTGTATATTTTCTAAGTTTGATTAGTTTCGCGCTCCTCTGGGAAGTCGAGAATGGGTAGGCGATCGCCTCGAAACAATTCTTCACTGGCTTCCCCTATGGCTTCTAGTGTTCTTACTGTAGTTTTTCCGGTAATGAGCAGCAGTAATATAGACGCTGTGCCTACTTGTAAAAGGAACGATTGGGGAATGGTAAATAAATCGAGATTAGATGGCGGGTTAGTTGAGGGTTCTTGGTTGGCAGGAGGCATTGCTAATTTTTGGTTATGGGAATTGATTTAGGAGTGATTTGTCATTTGTCATTGGTGAGGGCTTTAAGCCTATTTCGTTCCGTAATATACTTGGTTTTTTTTGCGCCAACTTACTTAGGAATTAGGATGAATCCAACGATCAAGGGATGGAGTTTAAATGAGATAAGCTTATTGGTTGTTTCACCTATCAGGAGCGTTAGCGCAGTTGAACGCAAGTCCGGTATTAAAGGACAAGTCATCAGCTAGTCATATAGAATTATTCTGACTCTTAGCTGCTGACTCTGACAATTTTGAATTTTAGGTTTTAGTCTCCTTCAATCCAAAATCCAAAATTCCAAATCTAAAATTCAATGACTCCCTATTAGTAAAATAAACGCAAAACTCAATATTAGTCAGACTTGCAACCTGTACAAGACTATCTTGGCCGATTTTGTAAGCTACAAAGGTAACAAAATTGTTAAAAAAAAACGTCAGAGTGTGATAAACAGATGGTTCTAGTTTACAAGTGCAGGCACTATCCCCTAACAATCGCTTCCTGTAAAGTTAACTTCCCATGAAAACAGTATTACCAGATCGCCAGCAATCCTTAGTGCAATGGGTAAGCCAAGCCACAGGGATCAACACTTTCGGGGTGAAAGTCCGGTTAAGGGGAAATGACCTTCATATTCTTTGTGAAGGTACTGAATGTCCGCAGCGTTGGCGTACTTTGTCTGATTTGCTGCAAGCACTACAGCAAACAAACTTAGATACTCTCACAAGCAGCGAACAAACCTCAATATATCAAGTATTTGTCTATGGCCGAAGAAAAGGGGAACAGCGCCCTAAATGGTGCCATCGGGTTTACTTGAATCAAGTAGATAAGCATCTGGAGCAGGTAGAGCAAGCCTTGCTAGCAGACTCGGAAAAATCAAAGCAATCGGCTGGGGCGCTAATTGTCTCTAACGAAAGTTTGGCACGACAAGGGAACCCAGAGGCGATCGCCAGGTTTCTCAGCGAAACCCTGAGTACTTTGGGTGTATCGGTACAGGCAAAGATTAAACCATATAAATCAAAGAATTCTCAGTCAGAAGAAAATCGCCTGTGGATATTTTGCCAGTCGAGCTATAGCCCGGATGCATCATTGCTTGCTGAACCAATAGCACAAAAGTTGCGTTATCTCAAGCTTTCCGGCTACCAAGATGCGGTAATTGTTTCCCAAGTGAGCGGCGAAACTGCCCCTGACTGGCTGCTGCGGGTGGATTTGACACCAGCAGAGGTAATGTTGAAAGAATGGGCGCGTTGGGGAGATATCCAAGCGATCGCGCGATTATTAACTGAGGTATTGTCAGGATTAAAAGTCGCTGTCCAAGTTTCTCTAAAAGAATCAACTCTACATATTTTTTGTACACCAGCTTTTGATCCTTTAGGAACTGCCCCAATCCCAGATAAAGCGGTGTGTTTAGAGGCGATTGTACCTCAGCTAGAAGCGATCGCACCTCAAGGCATTCTCGCCGCCACCATATACGGACAAAAAGCAGGCGACACGAAACCCACTTGGATTGATTGGCTAGCTTTACCTGCCACAAACCATCCCGCCTTTGCCACATCACCGCTAGATTTGGCAAATACTGGCGATGAGCCAGCCATCATATTTTTACTGGAGCGTTTACTCAATCCTGATTTGGATTGGCGTTTGTTGACAGGTGGAGTTCGCGTACTTCTGCTGAACAGAAATGATTTATTGCACATCTTATGTGATGCGCCTGTTTGTCCACCACGTCAACAAGTAGCAAGTAAAATTACGCAGTTTATTCGCCATTTGAAAATTCCCGGTATTATGGGAGTACGTGTATACGGTCGCCGGGCTGGGAATAAAGAACCTTTTTGGCACTATGGCGTTGATCTTGGACATCGCCAACGTTTAGTACCAGAAGCAACCCCAGAATTCGCTGCTACCTCTAAATACGTTGATGATTTGATCCCCTCTGAGACTAGTGAGCCAATTTTGCGCCCAGACTTAACAACAGAAGAAGTTCAAAGTTTTGTAACAGAAGTAGCGCGAGATTGGATAGCAACGGCCAGTGCAACCGCGAAAAAATTGCTGTTAAAAAGTCAGCTATTTACCGAAAGCCACCAGTTAGCAGAACAAAATCCTGACAATCAAGGACTTAAGATTGCCCTAGTTTGGGGGACATTGGGATTATTACTTACTCTGCAAACTGATTGGGTGTTGGGTCGAATTATTGCACAGACTAAACCGATGTCAAAAGTTGCTAGTGTCTTGCCTTCATCATCTGAGCAAAAGGCATCCTTGACATCTGGAAAGACTGAGAACGAGAAAACGTCATTTTTTACCAGCACTTCCAAAAGAAAATCTTCTGCAAATCAGAGTTCTGTATTTAATGCTTCTGAGTTTACCCAAGGTGATGATCCTCCGACAAATAATTTGGCAGCCGCCCCACTGAAAGAAAAAGCAACCGCAACAGCTATTCTTTTAGCAGCGCGATCGCAAATGCCAAGTTTCAATGTTAGGCAGTTAGATGAGCAACTAGCACTGTATAAACAGCGTTTGGCGAGAACAGGTACACCGCCAGATGTGTTGATTATCGGCTCATCTCGCGCCCTCAGAGGAGTAGATCCAGCAGCACTTTCTAAGGCTTTAGCTACTGAGGGTTATCCAAATATTGACGTATTTAACTTTGGGATTAACGGTGCTACTGCCCAAGTTGTAGACTTTGTGATTCGCCACGTCCTGGAACCATCAGAACTGCCTAAAATAATTGTTTGGGCAGATGGGGCCCGTGCTTTCAACGGTGGACGCGAGGATATTACTTTTAAATCCATTGCTGCATCAGCTGGTTATAAACAAGCAATCCAAAAAGCACCAACAACTGCAAGTAATACTGATTCTCCTGAAAATCAAGAAGGTTCGAAAGAAGAGAACGTAAAAGAAGAAAAACAGGAAATTAGCGCCTATCAAGCTGTCAATGACTCATTAAATCAGGCACTAGCCTCTCTTTCTGGTAGCTATGCAAACCGCGACCAAATAAAAAGTTTATTGCAAAAACAACTGCTTATATTTGGTCAAGACCAGACAGTTACATCACAAAAACAGCAAACAGACGGAACTTCAAATGAAATTACTTCCCAGCAAGCAGTTGATTTTGATGGCTTTCTAGCTTTATCAATCCGCTTCAATCCTGCTAGATACTATCAAAAATATTCTAGAGTTACCGGAAATTACGACAACGACTATAAATCTTTCCAAGTACAAGGACAGCAAGATGCTGCTTTCCAAGAAGTGCTTCAGTTTACCCAGGCTCGAAAAATTTCCTTAGTGTTTGTCAACATGCCTCTCACGGCAGATTATTTAGATCCAGTACGTAAAGGATATGAGCAAGAATTTCAGCAATATATGTTGGTTCAAGCGACTAATCCCAACTTTATATATCGAGATTTAAGCCAAAGGTGGCCAAAAGCCAATGATTACTTTTCTGATCCCAGTCACCTTAACCGCTTTGGAGCATACGAAGTCTCCAAAAAGCTGGCAAACGATCCGATGATTCCTTGGCCAGTGAAGTAAGCGGTTGGGAATTGGGAATTGGGAATTGGGAATTGAAAATGAAGAGAATAATTTCCAATACCCAATGACAAATGACAAATGACTAACAAATGACAAATGACTAACAAATGAACTTTATATCAATTTTTTATGGACTGTTCTTATTGAGTATTTTAGGAATTTACTGGTCTTTAGCAGAACATAAATTACGATTATGGACGCTGCTAATTGCTAGTTTGGTTTTCTATTCATCTTTGCACATTCAGTATGTGCCATTACTATTAGCATTGACGTTTATTAATTTTCGTATGGGTCTGGAGATTGGTAAAAATACATCACCAGGAAAACATTCTCTTGACTGGCAAATTTCTAATGAGGAGTGGCAATTTGCCCAAGGTGACTGGAATCGTCGTCGTCTAAAAATTTTGTGGTTGGGGATAACTTTAAATGTTTTACTATTATTAGCTTTTAAGTATCTAACCCCTTTATTTAAGTTTGTTTTTAATATACAAACAAACTCACCAGATAACTCTTTTAAATTGATTGCACCCTTGGGAATTTCATTTTTCACCTTTGAATGCATTGCTTATTTAATAGATGTCTATCGCGGTGCGCCTGCTACCGATCAGTTTCTCAAATTTGCCACCTACAAATTATTCTTCGCTAAACTTATTTCCGGCCCGATTACGCGCTACCACAATTTAGCAAACCAATTCAATACGCTAGACTTTCCTAGTGCCGATAAAGTAGCACAGGCGCTGTGGTTAATTGCTAGAGGTGCAGTCAAAAAAGGTATTTTTGCAGACCATTTGGGAATTTTTGTTGATTTATGTTTTGGTAACTTACAACGGGCGGGTAGTACCGATCTCTGGTTAGCAACATTCGCCTACGGCTTGCAATTATATCTAGATTTCAACGGTTATGTAGATATTGCCCGTGGTAGTGCTTTGCTTTTCGGCTTGGTTCTACCTGAAAATTTTGACTTTCCCTACTTCAGTACCAGTATTGGAGAATTTTGGCGGCGCTGGCATATCACTCTCGGAGATTGGCTACGTAACTATGTCTACTTTCCTTTGGGTGGTTCGCGTCGGGGTTTAGTTCGTACCTGCTGGAATTTATTCACTGTGATGCTAATCGCTGGTATCTGGCACGGGGCTGCTTTGGGTTATGTAGTTTGGGGCATATTGCACGGGTTAGCCTTGGTGGTTCATCGACTTACAGATGCTATGAGCGATCGCTTTGAAAATTTAGAACAATTCTGGCAAAATCCTTTAGGTATCTTCGTCGCTTGGTTCTTGACTCAACTGATGGTTTTTACCTCGTGGATTTGGTTCCGTCTACCTAATCTCGAAGACTCTTCTTTAGTAATTCGACACCTTTGGGGTTATCCGGCTGATATCCAGTTTGCTCAGAAGGTCTATGTGGATGCCTTAAATATCAGCCAATACCAACTCACCTGGATACTTCTAACTTTAGCGGCAATGATGACTGTAGTTTATGCCTTCAATCGAATGCTGAAGTTAGAGTTTAACTGGCCCATTAAGCTTGTCTTTGTTCCCATCTGTTTCTATGCTGTCTGGTTATTAGCTCCTGAAGGCAGTTTGCCCTATATATACTTTGATTTTTAAGTTTCTAGAAGCAATCAACAGCAACATAAGACAATGTACAACTTATTATTTCGTTACAAATTAGTTGGGGTTATTTGTAAAGGAATGTAAAGGGAATTAAATAGGCGATCGCGTCATTGAAACTTATAGCTTGAAATTGCTGAAAAAGCCGCAACGCTTACTTTTATCACTATTATTAATAGTAGGAAAACTTTACATTTCGACGAGCTTGTTAAAGAATTGCATTACAGAATATTAAGTCAGAGATCGTGTCCAAGTAATTTCATGTAGACTGTAATTCAACAGGCATAAAACAAAATCTGCTTGTTCCATTTTTAACAAAAATATAGCACTTATAAAACAATGACCACAACCTTACAACGGCGCTCTGACGCTAACGTATGGGATCGCTTTTGCGAGTGGATTACCAGCACCGACAACCGTATATATATCGGTTGGTTTGGTGTATTGATGATCCCAACCCTACTAGCTGCTACCACCTGTTTCGTAATTGCCTTTATCGCTGCTCCTCCAGTAGACATCGATGGCATCCGCGAACCAGTTGCAGGTTCTTTAATCTACGGAAATAACATCATCTCTGGTGCAGTTGTTCCTTCCTCCAACGCTATTGGCTTGCACTTCTACCCAATCTGGGAAGCTGCTTCCTTAGATGAGTGGTTGTACAACGGTGGCCCTTACCAGTTGGTAGTTTTCCACTTCTTGATCGGTTGCGCTTGTTACCTGGGTCGTCAGTGGGAACTTTCTTACCGCTTAGGTATGCGTCCTTGGATCTGCGTAGCTTACAGCGCACCTTTGGCTTCCGCTACCGCAGTATTCTTGATCTACCCCATCGGTCAAGGTTCTTTCTCTGATGGTATGCCTTTGGGTATCTCTGGAACCTTCAACTTCATGATTGTGTTCCAAGCAGAACACAACATCTTGATGCACCCCTTCCACATGCTAGGTGTGGCTGGTGTATTCGGCGGAAGCTTGTTCTCTGCAATGCACGGTTCTCTAGTAACCTCTTCTTTGGTGCGTGAAACCACCGAAACCGAATCACAAAACTACGGTTACAAATTCGGTCAAGAAGAAGAAACCTACAACATCGTTGCAGCCCACGGTTACTTCGGTCGTTTAATCTTCCAATACGCTTCTTTCAACAACAGCCGTTCACTGCACTTCTTCTTAGCAGCTTGGCCTGTCGTCGGTATCTGGTTCACCGCTTTGGGTATCAGCACGATGGCATTCAACTTGAACGGTTTCAACTTCAACCAATCAATCATTGACTCTCAAGGTCGCGTTATCAGCACCTGGGCAGACGTAATCAACCGCGCTAACTTGGGTATGGAAGTAATGCACGAGCGTAACGCTCACAACTTCCCCCTAGACTTAGCTGCTGGTGAAGTTACTCCTGTTGCAATGACTGCTCCTGCTATCAACGGTTAATTCTGAAGATTTAACTAAATAAGAAACGCCCTCCAGAAATGGGGGGCGTTTTTTTTGCTAACTGTTTAAGTTCCATGACTCGTAATAATTGATTTGCCGACACTGGTAAAGTACGATAGCGATCGCTCTTGATAGCAGAATTACTGGAGTTTGAGACAGTTATACAATAAAGCAAAGACGTGAGGTTTAACTAACCTAATGCGTATACCTGAAACCAACCCAAAGATACCAATGCCTTCACCAAGCCTCTACGAAACTGATTTTTACGCTTGGACACAGCAGCAAGTAACTTTACTTCGCAATGAGCAGTGGAGTCAGATTGATCTGCAAAATCTAATTGAGGAGATTCAATCTTTGGGTAAACAGCAACGTCAAGAACTGCGAAACCGTCTGAGTGTGTTGATTGGACATTTACTAAAATGGCAGTACCAGCCTCAACGCCGTAGCCGTAGCTGGTTAGCAACACTTCGTATTCAACGCTTAGATATTGCAGAACTTCTCGAAGACAATCCTAGCCTAAAGCCCTATGTTGAAGAAGCACTTCGCAAAGCCTACCTTAAAGGTGTCGAATTAGCTCTTGGAGAAACAGATTTGCCCAAGCGGACTTTTCCGGTAGAGTGTCCTTACAGTTTGGTAGAGATTGTGGACTATGATTTCTACCCCGGTGAACCAAGCAAGTTAGTGGATGAATCAGAGTAGTAATTTGAAATTAAAGTAAATCTTTTTCAGATAGCTGGGCTATTTTCATCAAGGCTTTCAAGCTTCCAACTTTCAAATTTTGATTGCAGTGAACAGGAATTGACAGGATTTTTTCTACTTCAGGGTTTTCATAAATATGATGACTGCCAGTAATTCTTTGCAAAACCCAACCTTTTTGCTCCACAATCTTAGAAAGTTGCTTGCCAGAAATCGATTTCATACAGCAATTTCGACAACTTGATCCGTTGACTCAATTACATTACGACTGTTAGCAACTTCAAGCCAACCTTCAATAGCATCTTTTAAATTAGCCATTACCTCTTCTATGGTGTCTCCTTCGGTAATACAACCAGGAAGCGCCGGAACCTCTGCCCAATAGCCGCCTTCTTCTGCTGGATGAATGATTGCTCTAATTTTCATAGACTTGTTGAGCTAGTTTGTGAGAATATGCTAACAACGATACCTGTTTACTCTTAACTATAGCTACTCAAATTAATGTTGTTCATTCCAACAGAGTGTTAAGCCATGCTAATTGACTGCCTACACTTCTCTTTAAAGTTCAAGCATGTCAAGCAGATTATAGTCATTTATTCTCCCTTTTTTTAAATCTAAATATTCTTGATATGTTTTGAGATTGTGTTGCTCAACATCTCTAACAAATCCTTTTTTCTCACTGTTCATTTTTCTCATCAAAGTTATTGATCCAGAACTGAGGCAGAAATCAATCTCCCCAATTTGAGCAACTTTTTCAGACAGCCTACCTTTACGGTTTACCTGCTTTAATTTCCCGCTTTTAGAAAGACGGTTTAACTTCACAGATAGAGTCTCTTCTTCTTCCCCCAAAAAATATTCACAATAATGATAAATTCTAAATCCATAATCTGCTAAATCTATAGATGAATCTTCTAAACTATTATGTTGTTTGATCCTCTGAATGCATTCATCAAGTAGGTCTGCCATGCGATCGCAAACAAACTGACATATATCTACATACTCAAGTCGATTTTTTGGAAAGTAGTCAATCTGAGAATGAAAAAAAACTGCTGAACCAGATATTCGATATCCCCAAACTACAACTTCTCCCTCATCCTCCCAAGAATCAGGACATTTAATTTGATTTCCATACATATCCGTACTATCAAAAATACTCTCAATACCAAGGTATGTTGGGCCAATGTGAAACTTTGCTTTTTCCATCGTTGGTTGTCCGCGCTAGAGAAACTTAGATGCCTAATCTCTCACAGGCAAAACTAAACTCACCACCGAAATTACACAGATAACAGTGATGTCTATGACTAGCTATGCCTACGCACTTTGCATTTTTTACTCAAAATATCGCAGTGTTGATTGGCTGTTAACGTGTGTAGGGTTGTGCCATAACCAGGCCAGGAACAACACGGTAATGTTTAACATTGAATGTACAAAGTGTTGCACCTTGCCCAACAGCACAAGCAGCTATCAGCGCATCTAACAACCCTAAACTGTGAGATAAATGGTAGGTCGTAAAGTCAGACAAGGCGCGAGTCAAGTCAGCCTCAGTAGGCCAAACTACAGGTAGCGGTGCAACCAGTTTTAAAGCATTACTCAATTGTTGCTTGTTTTGAGAATCCTGAATCAGTTCCATGACTACAAAGCCTGCTACACTGGGCAACTCTGATAAACTGGCAAACCAAGTTATTGCAGGAGCATGACCTCGTTGAATATCAATCAAAACGTCGGTGTCTAGCAAATACATCAACTTTGCCTATTCTCGCTCACGGGTTTGGGCCTCATAGCGTAACTTGCGAGCGTATGCTTGGCTATCTGTAATATCAGGTCGTGAGTTTATCACACCTTCACTCTGCCAATAAGCAACGAGTTCGGCTCCTGTCTTGGGAGGATTTGCTACAACCTGTCTCACAGAAAGAATCCGAAGAATGTATTCAGAAAGAGGAAGATTTAACCGAGAAGCTTCAGTAAAAAGCTGGTTTTCTAACTCTGGTGGCAAATCAAGATTAATACTCACTCTGGTTATCCTCTGTAGATTTAGTTCTTAATTGATAAAAACTTGAGCAAAACTTATCAAGCAATTGATGACTAACCTTTTGCTAGCATTTAAACAACAGCCGCCTCTGGAATTGCACCTTGCATTCTCCCGAAAGCATCAATCAAATTCTGCAATTGTTGATCTGCTTTAAAAACTCCTAATCCGCGTACTGTCACTTTCCCAGGAGAATACACAAAGCGCGTTTTGAGATTGTCTGGTAAATTCGCCGCCAACAAATTCCAAGCTGGTTCTTCCATCGGCGTTTCTAAAACGACGTGCTGCTTTTGTTCTGGTTTAATGCGGCTAAAGCCGAGTTTTTTCGCTAGCTGTTTGAGTTCCATGACTCGCAAAAGTTGATTGGCAGACACTGGTAAAGTACCATAGCGATCGCTCCACTCGGCTGCAATCTGATTTAATTCTGATTTAGATTTAGCTGTGGCCACCGCTCGGTATGCACTCATCTTTTGATCCAAATCGGTAATATAATCTGCTGGGATAAATGCTGTGAGATTAAGGTCAATCTGCGTATCTTCCACTTTCGGAATTTCTTGTCCTCGGATTTCCCGAATTGCTTCTTCCAGCATTTCCATGTATAAATCAAAACCGATGGCATCCATTTGACCGGATTGTTCTGCACCTAGCAAGTTACCTACACCCCTGATTTCCATGTCGCGCATTGCTAGCTGATACCCAGAACCTAACTGAGTAAATTCCTGAATCGCTCGTAATCGTTGCCGTGCTGCATCAGATAATTGCCGTTGCTTCGGATAAAATAACCAAGCATGAGCTTGTATCCCTGCACGTCCCACACGACCGCGTAATTGATACAGTTGTGCCAATCCAAAGCGATGAGCATCTTCAATCAAAATCGTGTTGACTCGTGGAATATCTAAGCCAGATTCAATAATTGTCGTACAAACGAGGATATCTGCATCGCCATTACTGAAGGTGAGCATGGTTGATTCTAACTCGCTTTCATCCATCTGACCGTGAGCGATCGCAATCCTAGCCCCTGGTAACACTTCTCGTAAATTGGCTGTTGTCTCTTCAATTCCATCTACTCGTGGAACTACATAAAAAACTTGTCCACCTCTGTCTAATTCTTGACGAATTGCACTGCGGATACTTTCGGAATTTATTGGTGACAGATGAGTTTTAATCGGTCGTCTAGTTGGCGGTGGTGTGGTAATCAAACTCATTTCCCGAATTCCTGACAAGGACATATATAAAGTCCGGGGAATGGGAGTAGCGGAAAGGGTAAGCACGTCTACTTCAGTTTTCAAGCTTTTAATTTTCTCTTTCTGATTTACCCCAAACCTTTGTTCTTCATCCACCACCAACAGTCCTAAATCCTTGAAGGCCACACCTTTACCTAAAATTTGATGTGTACCAACTACTACATCTAATTCACCCGTTGCCAATCTCTTTTGAATATCGCGGCGTTCTTCAGCAGAGCGAAAGCGGTTGAGTAAGCCAACATTCACGGGATAAGGTGCAAAACGTTCTTTGAGTGTATGGTAGTGCTGCTGTGTTAAAATCGTCGTTGGCGCAAGGAGTGCCACTTGTTTACCGGCGGTGACTGCTTTGAAAACAGCACGAATCGCCACTTCCGTCTTTCCGAAACCGACATCGCCACAAACTAAGCGATCCATTGGGCGATCGCTCTCCATGTCACGTTTCACATCTTGAACAGCTTTGAGTTGATCCGTTGTGGGTTGGTAGGGGAAGGAATCTTCCAATTCTTCCTGCCAAGGCATATCACCAGGAAAGCTAAAACCTTGTTGTTTCGATCGCGCTGCATACAGTTTCAACAAGTCCACCGCTAACTTTTTGATCGCTTTGCGGACTTTATTCTTGGTATTTTCCCAAGCTTTGCCAGTCATCCGATTGAGTTCCGGTGCTTTATCACCTCCGGCACGAAACCGAGATAAAGCACCTACTTGATCGGCAGCGACTCTTAATAACCCATCAGCATACTGCACCGCCAAATAATCACGGGTTTCGTTATTAATCATCAAACTTTCCAGCTTGACAAATTTACCAACACCGTGGTTTCTGTGAACTACATAATCGCCTGGACGTAGTTTATTAGGATCAACTTGCTTAGAAGTAGCTTTGTGGCGCTTGCGGATATAGCCAGGAGTCGCCAAAGAATGCTGCCCAAAAAATTCCCGATCTGTAACAATTACTATTCGGTATGTCGGCAGAATAAAACCTTCTAATTCCGCCAGACCAGAATATTTTAGGGCTATGGGAATATGGTTAATTTGCAGCTTATCGATCGCTTGGTAGTCGCGGGGGTTGGGGATAAACTGAGCCGGACAATCATGTTCTTGCAACAACGAGACAGAACGCGAAGGTTGAGCAGAAAGTAGCCAGATCGAGAAATTGCGATCGCGTTCTTGGCGGATGGTTTCAGCTAGTTTAGCAAACTGGTGCGGTGTGACTGGAAGCGATCGGCTAGAAAGATTAATCCCACTATTTTCTTCTGACAGTTCCGATAAATATAGGGTTTTAAATTTGGCAACATCAGCCAAACACTCATCAAAAGACCGATGTATTCTCGGTACCTGCTTAGACTCTTCCCCATTCCCGATTCCCCATTCTCGATTCCCCATCCTCCATTGTTCCTCAGCATTTTCTACCCAGCGATCGCTATGAGCATGGCACTGTTCTGGTTCATCTATGGCAATCAGGGTATTTTCTGATAAGAAATTTAGCAGAGATGCTGGTTGCTCAAAAGCCAACCCCAAAAAGCGACGACTCCCTTCAATCAGTGATGAGTGCTGAGTGCTGAGTTCTGAGTCAGAATTTAACTCAGCACTCAGCACTCGGAACTCAGCACTATTCTTCAGTGCCGCCATCACGATGGGAGCAAAGCTAGTAGGGGTGAGAATTAACTGGCCAACTTTATCGAGGGCGGAACGTTGAGTTGCAGGGTCAAATTCCCGCATTTGCTCGATTTCATCGCCAAACCATTCCAGGCGCACTGGAAACTCAGATGAAACGGGGAAAACATCAACAATATCACCGCGTCGGCTCCATTGCCCTTCTGTTTCCACTAGAGGTACTCTTTCATACCCCAGAATAGTTATTTTCTCACTGAAGGCATTCAAGTCAAATTCCATCCCCCGCTTCAAGGTAAGACAGAATTCGCTAAAAGCCTCTGGTGGTGGTAAATGGGGTTGCAGCGCCCCTTGAGTAGCCACAATTGCCTTCTTAGGTAATTGAGAATTAGGAATTGGGATCTGGTTTTCTTCCCCATTCCCCATTCCCAAATCTGCCAATACCTGCATTTGTCCCCAACTCATCTCAGTTTCTGGGTCAAAAGGCTCGTAGGGAGAAGCCTCGGAGGTGGGGTAAAAATGTACTGTCTGCCATCCCATTGCCTCTAGTTGTGCATAGACACGTCCAGCTTCTTCCAGAGTCGCGCAAACTACAAATAAATCTTTGCCCTGAGCCTGCGCCAATGCCGAAGCCACCAAACCCTTGGGTAATCGAGAAATGCCATTTAACCGCAATTCTTGTTGTCGGTTTAGCTTAGAAATAAACTCAGTGGTTAAAGGCGATCGCACTAAGGCACGCACAATAGAAGAAAATGACATAAGTACTACTAGCGGTGGGAGTCTTTGTGAGTCAGAAAATTTTGAGGCAGTTTATGTCAACTATTTTAAAAGTGTTGACAACCTTCTTATTCTTTGGATGGAAGAATAATCTACAGTAACTAATAAACTTAAGAACTATAACTACTACTTTGTATACATTTTATAGAAGCACCTTTAATACTAGATACTAGGTATTGAGCTACATTCGCTCTGAGAAGCGGCAATTTTAAACATGTCCTCCATCACTTTTGAAATTTTAATCATTTTGGTGCTAATTATTGCCAACGGCGTATTTTCTATGTCTGAGATGGCGATTGTCTCAGCCCGGAAAGTCAGGCTACAGCAGCTTGCCAATCAAGGAGATCCCAAGGCAAGGGCAGCATTGAAACTCGCTGAGTCTCCAAATCATTTCCTGTCAACCGTTCAAGTGGGTATTTCCCTGATTGGTATCCTGACTGGTGCTTTTGGAGGAGCAACAATTGCGAGTCGGTTGGCAATTTATGTCAAACTTGTGCCCTTCTTAGCCCGTTATAGTGAACCGATATCTTTTGGAGTAGTGGTTTTGATCATTACCTATTTGTCACTCATTGTTGGCGAATTGGTACCGAAGCGTCTGGCATTAAATAATCCAGAAAGGATTGCCTCGATTGTAGCGATTCCGATGCAAGCCTTGGCTGCGATCGCTTCTCCGGTAGTCTTTCTTTTAAGCGCTTCTACGGATTTGATCCTGCGATTGCTGGGAATTACAGCTTCTACCGAGCCGCAAGTCACTGAAGAGGAAATTAAAATCTTAATTGAGCAAGGCACTGAGGCGGGAACCTTTGAGGAAGCCGAACAGGATATGGTAGAGCGAGTTTTTCGTTTAGGCGATCGCCCCGTTAGCTATTTAATGACACCCCGCCCAGATATCGTTTGGTTAGATTTAGACGACACTGCCGAAGAAAATCGCCAAAAAATGGTTGATAGTGCCTATTCTCGCTATCCAGTTTGTCAGTCAGGGCTTGACAATGTGTTGGGTGTGATCCCTGTCACTGACTTATTAGCTAGGAGTTTTCGAGGAGAACCCCTAGACTTGACAGTGGGATTGCGGCAGCCTGTATTCGTGCCAGAAAGTACCCGTGGTTTGAAAGTTTTGGAATTGTTCAAGCAAACCATCACTCACATGGCGCTAGTAGTGGATGAATACGGCGTGATTCAAGGATTAGTCACTCTCAACGACATCATGAGTGAAATTGTGGGTGATGTTCCTTCAACAGATGGACAGGATCAACCCCAAGCTGTGCAACGCGAAGATGGTTCTTGGCTTTTGGATGGGATGTTGCCTGTAGAAGAATTTTTAGAACTTTTTGGTATGGAAGAGTGGGAATCTGAGGAACGCGGCAGTTATCAAACCCTGGGCGGTTTTGTGATCACCCATCTAGGTCGTATTCCAGCCGCAGCAGATCATTTTGAATGGCAAAGTATGCGAATTGAAGTGATGGACATGGATGGAAACCGCGTAGACAAGGTGTTAGTCGTACCAAAAGCAACGAAATCAGTAGATACGAAAAATCTGACTAGCGATCGTTGAGGCGTTAGGAGAGACGCGATTAATCGCGTCTGTACAAGAGTTAGAAGTTATTTCTTGCCCAATTCCCAATTCCCACTTGCCCTGAGCGAAGTCGAAGGGATTCCCAATTCCCAATTCATCAAGTCTTAGATAGACGTTTGACAGCCTCACCTGCCAACATTTGATGCGCTTGTTCCAAAACTTGGGGGATTTTATCGGCGTAGGGGCTGCGGGCGAGACATTGCCCCAAGTTTAATTCGTCTAACCGATCGGCTTTGTTACCAGGAAACCAATGACCACCATCACCAAGCAGGTTGTAGCGCATTTTGGCATAGTTAACCAGATCGTAGGCGATCGCTAGATTCCGCAACCACAAAATCACTCGAATGTTGACTTCACCAGGGGTTTGGTCAAAGGTTGGTAGATTTTTTTCCCAGGATTTTACCCAATCTTCTCCTAAAGTAGCGATCGCTTCTGACTCCAACCTGGCTAAAATTGGTGGCAAAATTTCTGATGCTCGATCTACTAACTCTAAAGTCTTCAGATGTTCATCAAAATCTTCTGGTTTTGCTGCTCCCACACTCAAGGTATGCACCTCTTGATGACTCAAACAAAACAAATCATTAAACACCATTGGACTCAATGGGGCACAAAGATCCACTAATTTTTGTGGAGGTTCATACAACAAACCACCTTTATTAGATGGGCTAATGATAAACACCCCCATATCGTGGCGTTTAGCTGCTTCAATTGCCGCCCAATTCCACTGATTAATGTAGTACCAGTGCAGGTTCACGTAATCAAATAGATTGGTATTAATTGTCTGCACAATGATATCTGTTGAACCGTGGGTAGAAAAGCCAATAAATCTAACTTTTCCCTCAGCTTGCAACTGCTGTGCTACTTCCAAACAGCCACCGGGACGAATGCTGTAATCTAATGAATCAGTATGGTTGATACCGTGTAACCCTAAAAGGTCAACATAATCTAGCTGAAGGTTTTTCAATGATTGTTCAAATGTCTCGCGGAATTCTTTCGCATCTGCCTTTGGGCTTACTTTTGTTTGAACAATCAACTTTTCACGGGGAAACCGGGGCAATATTCTTCCCAATTGCATTTCAGAAGTGCCATAACCACGAGCAGTTTCAATATGATTCATCCCAACTTCAACTCCCCTTCTAATGGTCGCTTCCAAATTCGCTTGACTATCAGCAGGAATCTCATGAACAGGGACATCTTGCCATTTAAACTGATATCTCATGCCACCGCAGGAAAACACTGGCATCTGTAATTCTGTGCGTCCAAATCGTCTATATAGCATCAGTAAATTGTGGATTGCTTACCAAGATAAAACCTAAAAACGACAGCCATTCAAGCCTACAGCGTCACGATAGCCTCGCGCTAGACCAATACCCCCAATATGCAGTTCACCTGATTCACGAACAGGCATCGGCTACAAATTTTCATCAAGGATGTGAATCTCTGCATTGGCAATGGGGCAACCAATAGGAGACATAACATAATTAGTCCCACGTTTACAAGTCCAGAAAGTAGTATAAATGGTAACTCCTGTCAGGTCATAGCAATTATGCAGAACATTGACCAAATTCAGTTGGGCAAAGAAGTGTTCTATGAGTTCGCCAGGTAAAGCTTCACCACCAGAAGTAATATGCCTGAGAAATCGGCAATTCTCAATTCCCTTTTCTTCTAGCGCAATTCATAGATGGATTCAAGCGATCGCTCAACTTGCATCTCAAATATCTGATGGATGCATAGATCCTGGTATTACTATATAACTTGAGTATCGGTGATGAGAGTTAAGGGATTTAACCGAGTATTTTGCCTATCCTCTGAAGCCTCACTATTTATCTGCATTTGTTATGCATCAACTCCATTGGATAATAAGGTTCTTTAAAGTTATTTATTAATTACTGTATATTATTGTATACTTTTATATACTAAGTTCTTCTCTAAACCACACATTAGATTCTTCTACATCTCTAAAAGCGAGGGGTCGTAAAGACAAAGCTTTTCAGTTTTTAGAGATAAAGGCTGCGCCAGAGAGTACTGCTTTGCACTACCAAAAATAATACATATACATTCGAAAATAATTGTTATTTAAAGCTTTCACTAAAACTTTAAAACTGAAAAGTAGCATTATTACATTTTTGAGTTACACCCAGAGACAAGCATTTATTTCCATTGTTATTTTAGTTTCATAATACTTAGCTTAAAGACGGTACTAACTCAACTTTATCCCTTTTTATTAAATTTTGCAGAATAAAAAAATCATCATTACCGAATCTTCATTGTCTTTCTTTATATGTAAAAATAGTGTAAAGTAATAATTGTGGTTTGCTTAAGTAGTTGAGTAGCGATCGCGATTTGCATACGCCAGAAGACATCAAAAATAGGCTAAAGGCTGAGTACTAGCCACTAGTATTTTTGGCTCAGCAGGGAAAGGATAATTGGGATCAGTAGAAGCCTCTGCTCCAAACTTACAGCCGATTCCAACTTGGTGAAATACAGATGATCTTAAGGGACTTAAGCTTATTTAACTATAGATAAGAGATAAGGTGAAGACCTTGCAGATTGACTTAACATCTGTACCAAAGTATTTGAGAGACGCAATTTAAAGCAGCCTAAAATGTGAGTGATTTAGACACAGAACATTTTGCCAACAAAAATAACTCTCTTTGATAGTCAAAATGTCTATAATGCAGACATTG
Organism: Nostoc sp. UHCC 0252; assembly: GCF_034931145.1. Taxonomy (NCBI): domain Bacteria; kingdom Bacillati; phylum Cyanobacteriota; class Cyanophyceae; order Nostocales; family Nostocaceae; genus Nostoc; species Nostoc sp. UHCC 0252. The sequence goes on from NZ_JAYGHE010000025.1 coordinate 40,768, forward strand.
CATCAATCACAAATATCAAACTTTATTGATATTACTTTCAACTCTGAGGATTTATCTATTTTCATCAATCTGCAATCTGTGGTTAATTCTCTAGATATACTCATGAAACAGAGGAAGTTCCACCAATATATCCAGGCTTTGTAAATTTTTGTAACAAAAAGCAAACTTTTGATGCATTTTGTTATATGTTATGTGTGTCAGTTTTGTTGATCAGTAATTATGCGTAAATAAACAGATAGCTTCTAAGCATAACTGAGTTACTAAAGCTAAACATGCTACAGTAAATTCATAAAAAGTGCTATTTTAACATAAAAGAAGTGTAAATCTGCAACAAGATAGAACTGTAATATTTCGGTTCTACTAATACGTGTATTACGCAATTAACCCAAAAATCTCAATATTTTTACCTGGACTACTTAATTATTAGAATGCCAGGATTTACATAAAAAATAAGTAAATTTACCAAAAAATCATTTTTTTTGCATCAAAGAGCAGAGTTTCCAGATTAAACTGATAATTGTTCTTTGTAACCAAAACTAAGTATCTGGGTAACAAACGCACTCAAGCCACCTCTAAAAAAATGTTTTTGATCGAGAACTGAAAGTTACTCCGAAGAAAATTGTTAGTAGTCAACTCTAAAAGGTAAGCTCCTTGGGAACAAATTTGTTCTATATAAAAAATTTACATCAAACTTTAACTACACCAAGTGTTGCCAACTATGAGTAATCAAAGCATTACAACAAATAAATTCAGTGAAGTGCCTTTGGATTTACGTGCATCCTCATTAGTCAGGGTACGTAAAGGTTCGTGGTGGTTGAGATTAACAACACTGTTTTTAGTAGACTATGCTCTTTTATCTTTAGCTTGGGTCTTAGCTGGATATCAATTTACTTGGTATATACCGAGTCATTACTTACCAATTTTAATAACTATTGGAATTCAAATAGGATCGCTAGCTGTAGAAGGTATTTATCGAGAAGGTCAAAAGCGCTATGACTATTTTAATATTGTCAAATCGCTGACTTTTGCTCATGGATTAATACTCCTAGTTTGTTTTTTGTATAAACCAGTTATTGATATTACACGTCCGAAATTAATATTATTCTCTTGGTTACTAAGCATATTCTTCATTTGTAGTGGTAGATATGCTGTGAACCTGACTCTTGAATATCTGCGTAAACAGAAGAAAATAGTTCGTTCTTCTGTCTTCATTATTTGTGACCCTCAAGATAATGAGCAAATTACTAGCTTTATCAAAAAAGAAAAACACTATACTATATCTGGAACTGCTAATGCTAGTTCACTAGACAGGTATCAACGTCAAAAAACCTTGAATCAACTTAATGAATTAGGTGTCACAGAGGTTTTTATATCTTGGGATGCTTTAAAAAATAGAATGTTCTTATGCTGGTTATTTCAAGCATCTGGCATTCAAGTACACATTTTACCAATGGAATTAAAACCAATTTATAGAAATGTAGAATTTAGTAAAATAGGAGGAATGCCCTGTCTTAACTTGGATTGTCCTATAATTACAGGTAAAGATTTTTGGATAAAGCGTAGTTGTGATTTCCTTTTTGCAACTTTGTTTGTAATGTTATCATTCCCTATTTATGTAGCTATAGCTATAGCTATAAAACTGGACTCTCCTGGCACAGTATTTTACAGACAAACCCGCATAGGGTTACATGGTCAACAGTTTAAAGTATGGAAATTCCGAACCATGAGGTCTGATGCAGACAAATTGCAGAAAGAACTAGAAGCTTTAAATGAAACTAAAGATGGAATTATATTTAAAATTAAAGACGATCCTCGGATTACCCGTATTGGAAAATTTCTCCGTCGTTACAGCTTAGACGAATTACCCCAACTTTTTAACGTCATCCTTGGAGAAATGAGCATAGTAGGGCCTCGTCCATTACCTACTAGAGATGTAGATAAGTTCTCTGAACATCATTTCATTAGGCATGAAGTTTTACCTGGTATTACAGGTCTTTGGCAAGTCTCAGGCCGGTCAAATATTTTAGATTTTGAGCAAGTGATAAATCTTGATCTTAACTACATTGAGAATTGGTCTCTTGGTTTAGACTTTGAAATTCTGCTCAAAACAGTTATGGTGGTTTTGAAAAAAGATGGTGCTTACTAAGGTTAGTGCTAGCAAATTAAGGAATTAGCCAAGAAAGCCATTTATTGCTCAAGACTACATAATATTCAAAACGATCCGTTTTTGTTTGAACGTTGTGGAGAGTAAGTTCTAGAGTCTTACTTTACATACACATAAACCCATTAAAGTAAAGGAGTTAATTATGGAACCAAGAGGAGTTGAGCTAATAACTCGCTATAAACGCACCTACAGCATCCCAACTGAAGTTGAAATCACGGAAAAAATGATACTTGATCACTGGGAGTTAGAAAGAAAATTGACAAAAGACCTTTTAGAATCGAACTCACAAAATCGATGGGAAGTATTTGAGCAAGCCTATACTACTCTTTATAGTAAATTAGAATGGCAAAACTCTTTTTTACCAGATAGCAAACCAAGTCTGGATAAATACAAGACTTTGCTAGAAATAATCGGCTCTCCACCTAAGAAAATTTACGAAGTTGGTTCTGGCAAAGGAGAAATGATAGAATATTTAGCTAAATGTGGATTTGAATGTAAAGCTACAGAAATTACAAGGGAACGTGGTTCCAAATATATAACTGATTCTTCACCTAATTTGTCTTGGGGTAATTCTGACGGTGTAAACTTAGACAATTTTGAAAAGAAGGAATTTTATGAGCTAGTAATATCTAATCAAGTTATTGAACACTTCCATCCAGACGATTTAACTACACACTTTAAAAGTGCTTACAAAATTCTTGTAAAACAAGGGAAATACATTTTTACAACACCTCATTGTCATACAGGTCCTCATGATATATCGTCAGTTTTTGGCTATGATAATCCTCAAGGTATGCATCTTAAAGAGTATACATATCGAGAATTACATGATTCCTTAAAGATAGCTGGATACCAACGTATTTATTGTGCCATACCATCTCATGTCAGAAAATTATTATATATACTAGGCTTGAAGAAAGAAGAACAAATAATAGCAATTAGTTCTTTCTACTTGAATTTGATGTTTCTTATAGAAAATATTCTTTTCATAATTCCCAGTAAAAAAGTGCGTCGTTTTTTCAGTAAATTACTCAGAAAAGTTTACTTATTTGCGGACAATATTTTTTTAATTGCCCAGAAATAAAATATTACAAACCCATCTTATAGCGTTCAGCAATGTGGTGAAGTAAGTTTTGAAAACTATTAATTTTTTTTCAGCTACTTAAAAACGCTAGATAGTACTCCTCGTTTGCATCCAATACAATGTTACTCTTACAATTTGACTTTATTGATAATAAACTTTATAAACTCAAAATCTTTCCTATTAAGGCTTTTATCTCACCGAAGAAGGATTTTATAACTTGTATATACACGAGAGTTACTAAAAGGAGAAAGGCTTTGAATATTACTCCTTTTCTGGGGTTAAGCTATGTATTATATGCAATTTAGAGCAGTTGTATATTAATTTACCTAACTACAATTTGCAAACAATGGGACAACGGAAACTACTAACAAATTCTCTCTCATTGTTAGTGAATCGTTTAGTACAAAGCATTACAAGTTTTGTGCTAGTTGCATCTATAGCTCGGACTTTAGGACCGTATGATTTAGGGCGATATCTACTAGCATTTAGCTACTACTATATGTTTATGGTCATCGGTTCGCAGGGTCTAAAAACCTTGTTTACGCGAGAACTGTCTCGCAATCCACAAGAAATGCCTGCTTATCTGGTGAGTGGTACTTTCTTGCAGATGCTTTTAAGCATTATTGCTTATTTAGTACAAGTCATTGTGGTGTTTCTACTCCCCTATAGTTCAGACACTTCAACTACTTGCTATATCATGGGATTAACAATCATTCCGTTTTCGCTTTCCAACATAACAGAGGCAATTTTCCAGGCTCAAGAGAGGATGAATTTGATTTCCATCTCTACGGTACCAGTCTATATTTTACGCTTATTGGTAATGCTATGGTTTTTGCGTCTGAATTATGGAATAGATTATTTAGCAGTAATTTTAGCAATTTCCGAAACCCTAGTTTTTGTAATTGAATGGATTCTAGTTACAAGAGTAGTTACGCCAAAGTGGGAAATTAAGCAAGATTTTGTATGGCACTTATTTAAGTCTGCTTGGACATTTATGCTTATTGATGCCGTTGGTATACTTAGTAGTAGAATGTCGATTATAATTATTTCTTTGTTAGGAAGTGAGTTAATGGTTGGTCTGTATGGTGTAATCGGACAATTAATGCTACCTTTCTCCTTAGTTACAGATAGTGTAAGTATGGCTGCTTTTCCTTCTATGACAAAAGCAGTAGCTCTAGGAAAGGAGAAATCGCGCTCAATTACCGAAAACATTATAGAAATGCTTTTGTGTATCGCATTACCATTTATTGTTGTAGTGTTTTTCATTGGACACGATTTAATAACATTTATTTATAAAAATCCTGATTTTAGTCAAGTAAATTTAGTACTTAAGGTAAGTTGTCTATCACTCATTACATACCCATTTGTGCGGACGTTTGCTTATCTACTTTTAGCTAATGGTTTTGAGAAATTTAATTTAATTGAGGTTATTGCTACTAATATCGTAGGATTATTCTCAGGAGTAATATTGATTTCGCAGTATGAACTAATGGGTGCAGCGTTTATGCAATTGGCAATGGGTTTTACTAGTTTTAGCTTATTCGTATACGCTGTGTATAGTCAGTTGTTTTCGTTAAGTTTATGGCGAATAACACCTCGTCCTCTGCTAATTAGCGTTGGCATGATATTGATATTTTTGATACTGGAGAAACTTAGACTAAACTTTATATTGATTTTACTGATTTCGACTTGCTCATATAGTTTTTTTGCCGCTTGCTTGGCAATACACAAATTCGGAGGTGCCCGTTCTATGTGGTCAAAACTATTTAGTAAGAATTGATTATATTATAGCGGTTCCCGACCTAGTGAGGTACGTTTTCAAAGCTACTAACCTTATTAAACAAGGTTTGGATGTACCTCACTTGCTTAGGAAACGCTATAATATAATCAATTTAATAAAAAACGCATTAAAAAAAACGCATTAAAAAATAGATATTAATTTGATAAAAACTTGTTTATGATTAAAGTTACTTTATTACATTTTGGCTTTGAAGATTACACCGTAGAATTAGCAAATAGCCTGGTTAAATATGTTGATTTGACGCTAATTCATCCCGAAAAATTATCGAATGTTTGTAGCAATGTTCTTGATTCCAAGATCCGTGTAATTAACTTTCAAAAACCACGAATTCGTGATCCGCGCAACCTACTGTCTATGAACAGTATGATCCGCATTATTAAAGACATACAGCCAGATATTTTGCATGTACAAGAAACTAACGATCCTTGGTACGATTGGACTTTGTTACTCAATAAGATGCCACCATTGGTGACGACTATCCATGATGTATTTCGTCACCCAGGAGATAACATGCCTGTATTTGGTTCCGAATATACCAGACGTATTAGCTTCTACCGTTCCCAACAATTGATTGTTCATACTAATCAACTAAGAAAAATTTTAATTGAGCAATTTCGTATACCTCCGGATCGAGTCAATGTCGTACCTCATGGGGAACTTGGTAGTTTGTATCAGCGTCGTGGTAGTCAAAGTCTTCAAACTCGTGAACCATATACCTTGCTATTTTTTGGACGCATATTTCCCTATAAAGGATTGCAATATTTGCTTGAGGCTATGCCCTTAATTGCTGAATGCATACCTGAAGTCAAGCTGATTATTGCTGGAAAAGGAGAAAATATAAAGCACTATTTCCCTAATGGTTATGATGAAAAACGCTATGAGATAATTAATGATTTTATCCCCCTTGAAGAAGTATGTAATCTATTTCAACGCAGTACAATAACAGTTCTGCCATACATCGAAGCATCTCAAAGTGGTGTGGCAGCTTTATCTTATGGAATGGGAACGCTAGTTGTAGCTTCTGACATCGGGGGATTGAGTGAGATAGTTCAGCATAAAAAAGATGGGTTATTAGTTCCACCCTGTGATGTTCGATCCCTAGCTGATGCAATAATTTCTTTGTTAAGCGATCGCTACTTACAACAAAAAATGCAAACTGCCGCACTTGCTCGCTGTCACCAAGATTTAAATTGGTCAAATATTGCCGCTCAAACAGTCCAAATTTATCAAAGACAAATAGATATGCAAAAGAAAAATTAAGTTAATTTATGAGAAAATTATTAATTTTTGCTGAAGAAGGATTTACAGTTATAGCTTTGCTGATGTATTCAGGAGCAATTTTTGTACTCGTTTTATCAGGAGGAGCAGGACAAGACGAAGTAGTAGAATATGATGCCTCCCTGATTCGGGTTCTTTTTTTCTTCTTCTACGCAGTTACCTTTTTGTTATTAATTTTACGTTGGAAGAAAACTCTGCATTTCCTTATCTTTAGTAAAGATATTTGGCTTTACTCTTTAATAATATTTGCACTTGTTTCTATTACTTGGTCTTTTGAACCATCAATAACATTTAAAAATAGTTTTACCCTCATTAACTCCAGTCTTTTTGGTGTTTATTTTGCTTCACGATATAGCTTAAAACAACAACTACACATACTTGCTTGCACTTTTGGGATTATTATAATATTGAGCTTTATTTTTGCTGTAGCATTGCCTCAGTATGGAATACAAAACGACGTTGGTAGTCCGAAGTTGCGTGGAGTATTTGCACACAAAAACGGACTGGGAGCTAAGATGGTAACTAGTAGTACAGTGTTTTTTATTCTAGGTTATCAAACTAAAAAACGTAGTTGGATTTTCTGGTTTGGGTTTAGCTTATCGGTATTACTTTTACTACTTGCTGTTTCTACTTCATCTCTAGTTAACCTAATAATTATAATATTTGCATTTTTTACTTTTCAAATTTGGCGTTGGTCATACAAAGTCATGATACCAACTCTTATGTTGATGGCAACTATCAGCCAATTATTATATTTTTGGTTGTCCAATAATGCTGATCTCCTGTTCACCTCTCTTGGTAAAGATTCGACACTGACTGGTCGAACGGAACTATGGCCACTAGTAATGGATATGATTTCCAAACATCCTTGGCTTGGTTACGGTTATGGTGGATTCTGGCAAGGATGGGATGGTGAATCCGCCTATATTTGGCGTGCAGCTGGATGGCAACCCAGCCATCCCCATAACGGTTATCTTGCTCTTTGTCTTGATTTAGGACTTTTAGGGTTAGGGTTGTTCTTTTTAGGGTTTTGCCGCAATTATCTGCAAGGATTCGCTCGGATACGTAGTAGCAAAACAGCGTTTGATGCTTGGCCGCTTATACACATGACATATATAGCGTTAGCTAGCCTTACTGAATCTAGTTTGCTGGAATCTAATAGTTTGAATTGGATGCTCTATATAACAGCATGTTTATCACTAAAAACAACACATCAAATAAAAAGAAAATTATGAAAAATAGAATTTAAAGACATTGCTTTTGTGATCAGTGTACTCTTTCACGACTTTCGGATAAATCAATGAATTATCAAAGATAATAGGCAATCAATATTAAATGTCTCATTACCTTTTCGTGAAAGAGAGCTAATTAAAGCAAAAATCAAGATGACCTGATACTGCATGTACTTTTAATAATGCCCTTCAATGCTCCTAAGTATTGACTCTTAGAGTCTGGAAACCAAAACCCTTAAATGCGTCAAGGCTTTTAGACTGAAATAATCTATACTATATGTCGTATTGTAAAATAGTATTATTAGTTAATAGTTGTGCTTTATTGCTACTCTGAAGTAGATAAATATTCAGTTTCTCGCTTAAAACCTGTACTTTTGAAGATTTATGTCAGAAAAATCTATGGAATCTAGAGAATCTATTGATTTAGACCTTAATCGTTACTTATTGATCTTGAAACGATGGTGGCTACCTGCTTTCAGCATCTTTGTGGCTACAGTGATACTGAGTGCTATGTCTACACAATTTATAAAGCCATCCTATGAAGCAGAAGGAAAGCTTTTATTCAAAATTCCCTCTTTTAAAGTAGCAGGAACTAGTATTTCGCCTAGTTTCTCTGAAGGAGGAGATTCAGGAGACTTGAAACCCCTGGTAGCAACTCAAAATCCTATAAGCACTCAGATAGAGGTTATTACTTCCCCTGCTTTATTGCAGCGGACGATAGATAAACTAAAACTAAAAGACAAAGAAGGTAAACCTCTGGAAGTACAAGCTCTACAAAAATCCCTTAACCTAAAAATTATTGGTGGGACAGATGTATTGCGAATTACCTATAGTAGTCGTGATCCCGAAGAAGCAGCAGCTGTGATCAACTCAATTATGGGTTTTTATTTAGAAAATGATATTCTGTCAAATCGGGAGGAAGCAGCATCAACCCGTCAATTTATGGCCAAGCAGCTTCCTAAAACTCAAGCTGCTGTTAATAATGCAGAAGTAGCGCTACGTATATTTAAACAAAAGCATCAGATTGCAGATTTATCAGAAGAGACAAAATCAGCTGTTTCAACTATTGGAAATCTAGACAATGAGATGAATAATGTTAAGGCTCAGTTGGATGAGGTCAATGCCCAAACCAATGAACTGCGCCAAAGAGTAGAGCTAAATTCTCAGCAAGCGATCGCTGTGAGTGCCCTAAGTCAGTCACCTGCTGTACAGGGAGTTCTTGCACAACTTCAAGAAACCGATCGACAGTTAGCGGTTGAGCGCAGCCGTTTCTTAGATGACAACCCTATAATTGTTAACTTAGAAGCGAAAAAAGCTAGTCTACAATCTCTTCTGCAACAGCAAATTGGTCAGACTATTGGCAATCAAACACAAGCTATTGGTAATCAAACACAAGTTCCCCAGGGCCTATTGCAGATTGGAGAACTTAGACAAGGCTTGATACAAAACTTTTTGCAGTCAGAAATACAGCGCTTTGGATTAACAAAAAAACTCTCGTCTCTATATAATTCTCGTGCTAGCTACGAACAGCGAGTAAAAATTATACCCCAGTTGGCACAAAATCAGCGCGAGTTAGAAAGAAAAGTTGAAGTTGCAGAATCAACTTATCAAACTCTGTTGAAAAAGGTTCAAGAATTACAATTAGTTGAGAATACTAATACAGCCAGTTCCCGAATTATTGCCCAGGCTTTAGTACCCAAAAAGCCGATAGCAACCAAAAAAATAATTGTTTTGGTGCTAGGAGTGATGTTCGGTTTATTTTTTGCTACAACAACTTTGCTCATCTTAGGGATGCGAGATAGATCTCTAAAAACACTTAAAGAAGTTAGAGATGTATTTGGATATACTTTGCTAGGAATTATTCCTTTGTCTGTTAAAAATATTCGCTCCCGTTATTCCAATTCAGAATCAGCAACTCAAGCAATTGCCGTCAGAGATACACCCCACTCTTTAACGAGCGAAATGTATCGGATGATTCAAGCCAATCTGAAATTCTTGAGTTCAGATAAAGTGCTTAAAACTATCGTGGTAACTAGCGCAGTTCCTAAAGAAGGCAAGTCTACAGTTTCGGCGAATTTGGCTGCTGCGATCGCTCAACTAGGACGTAGAGTTTTACTAATTGATGCAGATATGCGAGTTCCTTCTCAGCATCATCTCTGGCAACTAAGCAATTCAGTTGGTTTGAGCGAGGTACTCATAGATCAGGTTGAATTTGATATTTCTGTATCTAAGGTGATGGATAACCTTGATGTTTTAACTGCTGGGGTTAGACCTCCAAACCCACTTGCTCTACTTGATTCAAAACGGATGGCATCACTAATTGAAAATTTCTCATCTCAAGATAACTATGATTTTGTAATTATTGATGCTCCTCCCCTCCTTTTGGCAGCCGATGCTTTGACTTTAAGTCAAATTACTGACGGAATTTTGTTAGTGGCCCGGCCTGGAGTGATTGATTCTAACAGTGCTGCTGCTGCTCGAGAGATGCTACATAGATCCAGTCATAACGTCTTAGGTTTAGTTGTGAATGGTGTCATTGATCAAAATGAGTCTAGTAGTTATTTCAGCTATGCTAAAGAATACTTTACTCATCAAGATTTGCCAAAAAAGGTAAATCCACAAAAACGTATTCCTGACAAAAGCTCTGTATAAATTGGGGTTTTGTGTCAATAGTTAACAGAACACTTTATAGCGTTTCCTAAGAAAGTTAAGTAAGTGAGATACACTCGAATCTTGCCCACCAAAGTTAGTAGCTTTGAAAATGTACCTCACTAAAACGGGAACCCTATAACTGCCATATAATGTCTGTTAATTAGCGACAAAATAATAAACCTGCCAAGGCAGGTTTATTATTTTGTATAACCGTGGGTAGCTTCAGTCTGATGCAACTATGAGCAGGTAGGGATACATGATATGGGGCTGACTAATACTGGTATTCGTATGCTCCAATATCATATGCACTAGCGACAGGACGAGGTTTACCTGCATAATCAGTTTTCAAATCTCCCCAATAATAACCGCGGTTTGTGGCCGGACTCGTTGACTTGATTCTAAAGTCACCCTTTGAGGGGTCTACAAACTGTGGATTACCAATAATATCGTGAGGCCCCATTACCTCAGTCACTGGGCCCTGGGTATAAAGATTGTAGTCATAGAGAACGTTGACATTTTGATAGTTTCTGTTCACCTTTTGACCAGGGTCAGCATGTATAATGTTATTGAGAATCTTGATATCAGATGAAAAACCAGCATACACTTGCCCTTGTTTATAAAGCTGTGGAGTTTGTGCATTTGCATATGAAGTGTTGTTGACAATATCGACATGGTCACTCTGATGGGCGACAATACCCGCACCACCATTTTGGTAGGAAATATTGTTTGCAACCAAAGTCCTTCCTTTATATGCACCATTCGGACCATTTATTGAACTATCAATAATAATGCCATTACCGTCTGTGATCTTGCCGGCTTCGTTCCAGGGAATATACTGGCGATTTTTGTAAACCTTGTTATTGGTCACAAACATTTTGTATCCTTGGTTGTTGTCAGTATTCCGACTCCTCAAGAACGTAATACCACTGCTACCATACACACCATACCAGGCGTTATTAAACACAGTGTTATTATTCAATTTCACATAATCAGCCGATATAACTACGATACCTCCTCCACCACAGTTATACACTCTGTTGTTCTCAATATTTATGTGATGAACAGAGTTTTTACGCCCATCAATGCTTATGCAGTTTCCATTTGTACGCGGATTTGATGAGTTATACCTCTGACTATAAGCATAAGAATAGCTTATATTGTCATTATCCCCTTCGATCTCTATACCGCTAACATTGATATACGCAACTCCTGACAACCCAATACCCTGCCATGTATTGTGCTGAATTTTTGGATAATGCCCAGGATGTGCTTTATAAGTAATCCAGGCATTTGCAGTTCCAGAACGTGTAATACTCACAGCACTCCCGGCTTGTGGTGAGTTTGTGTACGTCCCATTCATAATTGATACTGTGTCGCCAGGGTTAGTCAGGTCTGCTGCCCTCTGAATCGTCCTAAACGGAGATGAAGAAGTTAGTCCGCTATTCTTGTCATTTCCGCTACCACTAACATAGTATGTTGTCCACGTCGGTTTAGCCTGGCTGATTAACTTGCGGCTGGGTAGTGGTTTTTCTTGGACAGGCGATGACTGACGAATATCTCTAACTAAAGATTCTGTTATTCTCTGTCCTTGAACCAGACCTGTTAATGCCCAGGGAAGTACAAGAGACGCACTCAAACTGAGAAAACCGAAACCATGAATCATCATAGGGAAAAATAGGGTATGTTGCAAAAACTGAATCGTCGGCGGTCAGTAGCTCTAGCCTTAGTAAGTAACTCAGTATTGGATACAGTCGTATAACTGCCATTTGTAAGTTTATACATGGTTTCTCAAACTTACACCTGAGAATTTCCACGTAAACATGGCGGAAACGCTTTTCTAGCCGGTGTTCCCAAAAATAGCAGATATCTGGTAAAAGTACTGAATAAAAATTGTCAGTATACAGAGCTACTTCATTAATGAACACCAAGCAACCGTACAAATGGCATTATTTCCAATTCGACATCATTCTACTGTGTATATGCGGGATGTGTAGTTAAGATAGTATATCTGTCACCAATAAGTTAATTTACTTAAATAATTCTTATGATAATAAGAATCATTTAGTCGGCAAAAACAAGTACCAGACTACAATGTATCACTTATCTCTTCCACACTATTCTCATTCTCATTCTTGTAAAAATGAGGTAACTAAAACAAAGTTTGAAAAAGTCTACCTATTGAGGTATGTAGAGTTTGTCAATAAGTAATATCACTCAAAAGATTATGAAGCGGGAATAAAAATATAATTTTGAAGTTGAGTTCTAGCTAAAATTAAGCCAGTTTTGTACCCTAGTCTTGTCTAATCCTGTGGTAGTGCGATGCCTAGCTCGCTTGTGTTTGTAGGTGCGCGAGAGCAGGCATTCTAAGCTAGAATTTTTTTATGATTAAGAGGCTGCTTCATGTACCTTGCTTCTTTGCAAGAATATGGCTAGTCACCTTTATAAACGCATTCATCTATCTTTAATAAATGATTGACTATTAAGCTTTGACTCATAGGTAGTGTATTGTGGGGACGGAAGAAGATTGATCAACGCCCCCAATTTACATCTGTATCTTAAAATTAGAATCCGAACAAGTTCAAAAGATTAAGGATAATCCCTATAGGCCCAGTTATAGTGCTGACGGTATCGCCAGTTTTAGCTGCACCAGATCGGTTGACTAGGACGACATCATTATTGCGGAGTATAGGATTAGTTTGCTCATTAATCCCGGAGGAGAAATCCACTTTTACTATCCGTTTCGTGACAGAACCATTAGGGTTGAGGCGAATCAAATCAACAGCATCGTCGCTAGCTCTGGCATCATTAAATCCGCCAGCCGCAAGTATAGCTTGATTTAAAGAGCTATTCGGCTGAATGTCTGTTAACCCTGGTCTTTTAACTTCGCCTACCACACCAACTTGAATGCGTGTAGGAGACAAAGTAGTGGTAGCTAATTGAGTAGCTTCTGCGGGGTTGATTTCAGTTGCTGTCGGAATAACAATTGTATCTCCGTCTTGCACGATGATGTCTTGATTAGAGTCACCACTCTGCAATAGTTGCCAAAGGTTAATATCTATAGTTTGTTCTGAGCCAGTTCTTGTAGGTCGGCGTAGCTTGAGACTGCGAACATCAGCCTGTGATGTAATCCCTCCAGCTAGTTGAATTACCCGCGTCACATTTGGTAGGCCAGTAGGAGTAGCAGAGCCACTATTAGCGGTTGCGCCCCCTTGATCATCTGTGCTACCTGGAGTGACAAGATAGGAACCGGGACGGTTAACTTCACCAATAATTGTTACCGTGCGGGGTGTGGTTTGGCTGGCGGCAAAGTTAGATGCAAATATATTGCGCGATTCTGCCACGCTGAAGTTGGTTGCAGTTGGCACAACTATAGTGTCTCCATCGCGCAAGGTAATATCCTGTGATAACCTGCCTGTTTGGATAAGTTCCTTCAAATTGATGGTAACAGCTTGCTCTGAAGAACGTCCTACTTTACGCCTTAATTGAACTTGACTCACATCCGCAGCCAAGGTTACGCCCTGTGCTGTTGTCAATGCGGCTAATACAGTCGGGTATTGTACACCTGGATTGTCTCCCGCGCCTCCACTTAAGTTTAGAGTGTAAGCTCCTGGACGCGTCACCTCTCCAGCAACGAAAACGTTGATAGGACGGGGCGATAACAAATTTACTGAGATTAAGGGACGTTTCAGGAAGCGAGCATATCTTCTAGCAATTTCGTCAGCAGCCTGTTCGCTTGTTAGACCAAGGACTGACACACTGCCAATTAAAGGTAGGTTGATTGCTCCACCTGGGGGAATTTGATACTCTCCTGTATATTCAGGTACTTCAAATACATTTACACGGATGCGATCGCCGCCTCCTAATGAATAATTAGTATCTAATTGTGTTTGTATGTTTGGTGATGGTGTAGTTGGTGGTAATGTTTGTCCCTGAGCTAGGCTCGCAAATGGCACAGCGACATTGACAGCACTTAATAAAGCCACACCCACAACTGGCTGAGTTAGGAATTTAAACAAACTTGTCTTAACCATATTTATTTACCTAAAATTCTGAAACTACGATCAATAAAGTACTGTCTAAACATTTTTATTTTGACTATACCTAAGTATTCAAGTTCCCCGACACTCTTATTTTCCCCGAAAAGTGCAATTTTCCGGAGGAAATTTGTTTATTAAGTTTGAATTTTTAGTGAAGTTAACTTAAAGTTAAGCAAACTTGAATATAGGAATTATCAAAAAATATACAACTTACGCAAATAAACGTATTTTTCATATAAAAATCTGTCTGTTCTGTAAAGAGCTATTTACGAACAATACATTTTTGCCACGGTCAATTGCATGACACTTAAAGTGTGATTCTAAATAGTGCTGTTAGTAGTAATTTTTGCAAAAATTATGACTTCCATCATTGACTGACTATAAATAATCTTAAAAAGAGTCCGAGATTTAATTTTTCGTGAGTTGTTTCTCAAACAAATCTACAATTGACTGTTTGGCAACTAAATTAGTTAACTGAGTTATTTCTTTTTTGGATTTGTTGAATAAAAAACTCCTCTAGCGAGTAACGCGACAAGTTCATGGCAATAATTTTACCTTCCATCAGACGAACACTAGCGAGAAAATCATAGTAATCGTCTTGTAGTGTACCTTGCCAGGAACCATCAGGTTCAAATTTGAGAGTGGGTATCCATTTTTTGAGAATTTCCCAGTCACCACCTTGACCTTTTACGTGATATGTGTTGTCTACGCCTAAAAGCTCATTAAGGGAACCAGAGCAAATTAATTCACCTTGAGCGAGGATGGCAATGCGATCGCAAATCTGTTCTACTTCACTAAGAATGTGGCTATTGAAAAAAATCGTCTTACCAGCAGCTTTGAGCGCCAGAATAATTTCCCGCATCTGGTAACGTCCCACCGGATCAAGCCCAGACATCGGTTCATCCAGAAAAACTAAATCTGGCTCGTTAATTAGCGCCTGTGCCATGCCAACACGCTGTAGCATTCCTTTAGAATAGCGACGCAGCAGCTTTTTACGGGCATCGGCTTGGGATAAACCCACTAATTCCAGCAGTTGGGGAATGCGTTGGCGTTGGACACTTTGGGGGATTTGGAATAGTCCAGCAGCTAGCTGCAAAAATTCCCAGCCAGTGAGATAGTCATACAAATAGGGATTTTCTGGCAGATAGCCGATATGTTGCTTAACACTGCGATCGCCTATGGGCTTATCCAATAATAATCCCCGCCCAGAAGTGGGATGAATAATTCCCAGCAACAATTTTAAAAGGGTGGTTTTACCAGCACCGTTTGGCCCCAGCAACCCAAAGGTTTCGCCTTTGTAAACTGTTAAAGAACAGTTTTTGAGAGATACGATTTTTTGATTTAACCAAAAACCAGTACGATAGACTTTTCGTAACTCAGAAGTTAGGACTACTGGCGGAATGTCTTTCGTATTAAGTTGAGAATCAGGGTCATCTGCAACAAAGTTCATCTTGGTTTAACCACTAATTACCAGCTTGGTATTAATTACAAGTTACCTAGTAGGCTGATAATAACCATCACTAAGCGGTGTGTCAATTATTGGGAATTAGGAATTGGGAGAAGAACTACCGCCCTATGCTCAATGCCCCTAAGCCTCCTTTCATAAAACGCCTTTAGAACTAGGAATTAGACCAGCACGACGGGGGTCAATTTCCACTGCTAACCGTGTTGCCCTTGCAAAGGCTTTAAATGTCGCTTCTATGATGTGATGGGAATTAATACCATCCAATTGGCGAATGTGCAGTGTCATTTGGCTATGGTTCACGATCGCCACAAAGAATTCGCGCACGAGTTGGGTGTCATAAGTCCCTACACGCTGGGTAGGAATTTGCAAGCCGTAGCTGAGGTGGGGTCGTCCAGAAAAGTCTAGTGCTACCTGAACTAAGGCTTCATCCAATGGTGCGAGAAAATTACCAAAGCGGACAATACCTTTTCTGCTGCCTAGTGCCTGGTTGAAAGCTTGACCTAAAGTAATGCCTACATCTTCGTTGGTGTGATGGTCATCAATTTCTAAGTCTCCCTTGGCTTGGACATCTATATCAATCAGCCCGTGAGAGGCAATTTGATGCAACATATGATCCAAAAATGGAATGCCTGTTGCTGCTATGCAAGTTCCTCTACCATCCAGATTGATGGTAACTTGCACATCAGTTTCACCAGTGGTGCGGTGAACAGTGGCAATCCGAGGGGTTTCAGTTAAGCGATCGTATGAATTAACTATTTGCATGGGGAGTGGGGAATGGGGAATGGGGAATGGGGAATGGGAAATGGGAAATGGGCACTTTACTTACTCCCCACTCCCTACTCCCCACTCCCCAAATTATCTTACATTCCCATGATTTCATATCCTGCATCTACATATAGAACTTGTCCGGTAATACCACTGGACAAATCACTACATAAGAAAGCGGCTGTATTTCCCACTTCTAGCTGAGTGACGGTGCGGCGTAGGGGAGCTACTTCTTCTACATGGTGAATCATATCCAAAATCCCACCCACTGCTGAAGATGCCAAGGTGCGGATTGGGCCTGCGGAGATGGCATTGACGCGGATATTTTGTGGCCCTAGTTCGGCGGCTAGGTAGCGCACACTCATTTCTAATCCCGCCTTGGCAACTCCCATAACGTTGTAGTTAGGAATTGCTCTGACACCGCCTAAATATGTCAAGGTAACGATACTTCCTCCCTCTGTCATCAAAGGTTTAGCTGCACCACTTAACTGCACCAGCGAGTAGGTACTGATTTCTAAGGCGGTGTTGAAGCCAGAACGAGAGGTTTGGCTAAAATCTCCAGTCAAATCATCTTTGCTGGCAAAGGCCAAACAATGAATGAGGATGTCTAGCTTTCCCCACTTTTCGCGGATTGTCTCAAAGGTAGATTGAATCTGTTCATCATTTTGGACATTACAGGGAAGAAATAAGCTTGGGTTAAGGGGTTCTACCAATTCGGCAACTTTTTTCTCCATCTTGCCGCGTTCATCGGGCAGGTAGGTAATACCCAGGTTTGCTCCGGCTTTATGCAGCTGTTGGGCAATGCCCCAGGCGATGGAGCGGTTATTGGCAATACCTGTAACAAGAGCATTTTTTCCAGTCAGATTCAGCATAGAAATTGTTCATGCGATCGATCATCTAGGAGCATACTAGAATCTGAGGCACGTTTTGTCTTTGTTTTATACAGGATTTGCAAAAATGAATATTGGTAAGAGTGTTTGCTGCGTGTAAAAATCTTGATTTTTCCTAAAGATATTCCCAAAATAACTTTATTTGTTCTTTAAAAAACCCTTTTTAATACAGCTATTGTAGGTACTTATCAACAATTAGTAGCTGAAAGGATCAACAATTATGTATCATTATAAACAAAGAGTTATGAAGTGATTTGTTTGAGTATAGGAAAGTACAGAAAGGTTGACGGTGCTTTATTCATTTTTCGGGTGTATTCTTAGGTAATCAGTTTTTGTTTTTCCGGCATTGGGTAGGGGAAGGGAGATGATCGTGACACAAGATAAAGCCCTAGCAAATGTATTTCGTCAGATGGCGACCGGGGCGTTTCCGCCAGTTGTGGAAACGTTTGAACGCAATAAAACGATCTTTTTTCCTGGCGATCCTGCCGAACGAGTTTATTTTCTTTTGAAAGGTGCTGTTAAACTTTCTAGGGTGTACGAGGCAGGAGAGGAAATAACAGTAGCATTGCTTCGGGAAAATAGTGTTTTTGGTGTTTTGTCATTGCTGACAGGAAATAAGTCCGATAGATTTTACCATTCGGTTGCATTTACTCCTGTGGAATTACTGTCAGCCCCAATTGAACAAGTAGAGCAAGCACTCAAGGAAAATCCAGAATTATCAATGTTAATGCTGCGGGGTCTGTCTTCGCGCATTTTACAAACAGAGATGATGATTGAAACTCTCGCTCACCGAGATATGGGTTCCAGATTGGTGAGTTTTTTGTTAATTCTTTGTCGGGATTTTGGAGTTCCTTGTGCTGATGGGATCACTATTGATCTGAAGTTATCTCATCAGGCGATCGCAGAAGCAATTGGTTCAACTCGTGTTACCGTCACTAGGCTACTAGGGGATTTGCGTGAGAAAAAGATGATTTCTATCCACAAAAAGAAGATTACTGTGCATAAACCTGTTACCTTAAGTAGGCAATTCACATAAAATCAATCGGAGAAAGGGGAATCGGCGCGTGTTCTATTTTCAAAAATGACACTAATAGCTAGAGGTAAATCTAAAATTGAGTAATTTCAGCTATTGCCAATTTCCACTTCTTTCCAGACAATGCTTAAAAGTAGTAGGCTGTATCTGGAAGGATTTCGGTAGCTAAAGATGACCACCGGATACATCCTCATCGCAGCAATTTTAATTCTGGGAGGCGTAATTGCAACCGTGGGCGATCGCATCGGCACACGAGTTGGCAAAGCTCGCCTCTCACTTTTTAACCTTCGTCCGAAAAATACTGCTGTAGTAGTAACTATTTTTACGGGCGGCTTGATTTCAGCATCAACGTTAGGAATTTTATTCGCTGCTGACGAAGGCTTGCGAAAGGGAGTCTTTGAATTAGAAGATATTCAAACAGACCTTAGACAGAAGCGGGAACAGCTGAAAACCGCAGAAACTCAGAAAAGTCAGGTAGAAAGTGAACTAAGCCAAGCAAGAACTGCCCAAACAAAAGCACAAGAAGACTTGCAGGCAATTAATAAATCTTTACAGGCGGCGAATGCCAAACAACTCCAAACACAAGCTCAGTTGAACCGCACCATTAGTCAACAAGCTCAAACTCAAACTCAACTCCAACGCACTCAAGGTCAGCTAGGACAAGTTGTAACTCAGTACCAAAAGGCCATAGCTGAGTTGCAAAGCGTTTCCAACCAGAGAAAAGAGCTACAAGCGGCTGTTGAACTGCTGAAGACAGAACGACAACGACTGTACGCTGAAGCGAAAAAAGCCATTGACGAAGCCAAAACAGCTATTGAAAAACGCGATCGCGAACTCGCTAACCGTCAAGAAGCCGTAGAACAACGCGATCGCAAAATTGCCCAACTGGATCAACTGATTCAAAAGCGTAACGCAGAAGTTGCAGCTCGAGAGCAAGTCATTGCCAAGCGGGAATCGCTTCTCAAAGAATTAGAAGCACAACAGGAGCAACTAGAACTGGAAGTTGCAAGGCTGGAAAAATTTTATCAGTCTTACCGCGACCTGCGTTTAGGTAAACTGGCCTTAATTCGCGGTCAAGTTCTTTCTGCTGCTGTAGTTCGGATTACCCAACCTGCTGCTGCTCGTCAGGCAGTGGTACAACTTTTACAAGAAGCCAATCGCAACGCCAACCTCCGATTAAGTGAGCCTGGGGCAAATCCTGCCAATGTAGAGCTACTGCGTGTGACTCCAGATAGGGTTGACCAATTGAGCAAACAGATTAGTGATGGTCAAGAATACGTGGTGCGAATTTTTTCGGCTGGTAATTACGTCCGGGGAGAAAAGCAGATAGAGTTTTTCGCCGATACAGCCAGAAATCAATTGGTTTTTTCGGGAGGTGCAGTGCTAGCTACAACTAGTGCCGATTCCCAAACCATGACATCCTATCAATTACAGCAACGGTTGGAAATACTAATTTCTGCTTCCCAATTTCGGGCCCGTAACGCCGGAATTGTCGAAGATGTGCAAGTAGAAGGGACTTTTCTCCGCTTTGTCGCCCAATTAAGACGGTACAATCAACCTTTGGAGATCAAAGCGATCGCAGCAGAGGACACTTATACAGCCGGCCCATTGAGAGTAAAATTAGTGGCAATAGTCAACGGACAAATTATTTTTAGTACTTAAAAAAATATTTGCACACTGTTGTTAGTAAGATTTAAACATATCGAATAGCAGTCAAAATAGTTGCTGTAATTGCATTTTTAATTCTTAATTCTTAATTTTTAATTCTTAATTGATTATGACTTCCCGTGAATTTTCACCAACTCAACCAGTCATATTGGGGTTTGATCCAGGTCGGGATAAGTGTGGTTTAGCGGTGATGGGACTGGATCGGCAATTGTATTATCATCAGGTCGTTCTAGCAAAAGAGGCGATCGCTGACATTGAAACACTGCGTCAAAAGTTTCCGATTTCCTTGATGGTGATGGGCGACCAAACTACAGCCAAGCAGTGGAGACAGCAATTATACCAGGAATTGACAGAACCTTTAAGTATTATTTTAGTAGATGAGCGGTATACAACCCTAGAAGCACGCGATCGCTATTGGCAAATGTTCCCACCCAAAGGGCTAACAAAGCTATTGCCACAAGGTCTGCGACAGCCTCCAAGACCGATAGATGACATTGTTGCCATTCTCTTAATCGAAAGATACTTAAACCGCCTCACAGAACCAACACTAAACAAATTTTAGATTCTGGATTTTGGATTTTGGATTCAATCTAAAATCTAAAATCCAAAATTGAATGGCTTCTAACTTTTAAAGTTCCGCCCGAATAGTAAAAGCATAATCTCCTCCAGGCTCTAGCTGATAATCTTGTTGCTCCAAAAATCGACCGAGGGGTTCTTTGATTAAGGCGCGGCCTTGGGAAGGCTTGACGGCAAGTTCTCCCCGGCGAAAATGCCATTGGAAATGCCACTCAAACTCACCTGCACTCACTTCACCTTCAAGGAAGCCGTGCTGCCAAGATTGGCGGGTGATTCTGACATGGGCAATGGTTTCTGGCAGTCGTCTTTTAGCACTCACAATGCTTTATGTCAAGTGTAGAATAACAGCCGCTCATATTAGGCTGGCTTCTTATTTTATGTACCAAACATAGCTTAAATAGACAAACTGACAAAGTGAGTATTTTTAGTTGAGTAAAAGTGCTACTAATGGAGAATCTTGTAAAAGTATTTCAGTTAAAAGTGACTCAAACTTCCTTAATCTAGGCGTTTCATGTCTGTATAGCAATCCTAAATCAAACGCGCAGAAACAAAATCACAACATCACAGAGTAAAGTCAGGGATCTGTGACTTCAATCTCTGCAAGTAGTAGAATGTAGTACGAGTAATTGTTGTTAACATCTTAGGAATGAGTGTATCCTAGAAACTGCATATCTAACGCTTCTTTCGTCGGTGTATTGGGGATTAATTGGGATTTCTTTAAAGAATTTCAGCACAATTACAGCCCGATAAAGCTTAGAGTATTTAAATTGCTTTTCTTGGATATCAAAACGCAGAATATTTTCCAGTGGATATTCGATAACTTCGTTGACACGAAAACTTTTGCGTTCGATAAATACCTTGTCGATGCTTTTATAGAAGATACAGGTAGTTACAGGTGATGTGGCAAAAAAAGCAGAGATTGCCATCATAATCAATACAAATAAAATTAAGAAAAACAGATAATCCCTCTGATTTTGCTGCACCAATAGAGAAGTTTGCCCAGAGTTGATAAAATTGTTGATTTTAAAGGTAATTTTCTGATTTTCTTGATAGCTAACATGGGATAAAAGAGGAAAATCTCCAAATGGAGTTAAAATCAGGACTTGATAGGTTTTCCCCCCTTTGCTATGAGTCTTTGTCAGGATGTATGCTTCCTGGGGATCAAAGATTTTCATTTTCTCCATGCTTCCCAGCAAAGTGAACCGCTTCAATTCACAATTAATTTGGCTAGATGAAAGGCGATCGCAAGTTATTTTAACTGAAGCAGACTCAAAGAATAAGCAGTAAATCAAGAAGCTTAAACAGACAGTAAAAATGCACCACCCAATGAACCAATATCTGAGTGGGCGATGCTTTAGCTGCAATCTGGTACGGGTTTCCTCGACAACTTTCATCGGTGAATGTGTATAGAATTTTTAACTCCTAAGTAGAGTATTCCCTTGATAATCCATTCACCGATCGCCAAGTCTAAGTACTAGGGAGGATTTATAAGAAGTCGCTAAAAAAGCTTTGACTAGCTAGTAGATAATTAGGGCAGAAAGCTATAGCTAGAAGCATGGAAACTAAACAGCTAGGAAAAACTGGTGTCTTTGTAAGCGCGATCGGTTTGGGTGGTATGCCCATGTCAATCTCTAATCGCCCTCCCGAATCGCAATCAATCGAAGTTATTCATCGAGCTTTGGATTTGGGTATTACATTTATTGACACTGCCGACTCTTACTGCAAAGATGAGTCAGATAAACACCACAACGAGCGACTAATTCACAAGGCGCTTACTAGTTACAAAGGCGATGTTAGCCAAGTCATTGTCGCAACTAAGGGCGGTTTGATGCGTCCCGATGGAAACTGGACAAGCAACGGCAACCCAGAACATTTACGCGAAACAATTCGAGTTAGCTTTGAGGCGTTAGGTGGTGCTAAACCCATCGATGTTTGGCAATACCATTCTCCCGATAGTAAGTACACCATTGAAGAATCCCTTGCGCCAGTGAAAGAAGCAGTGGAGGCAGGTTTGATTAGATTTGTGGGAGTTTCTAACTTTTCCGTTGAACAAATTAAGCGGGCGCGAGATGTAGTGGATATTGTCTCGGTGCAGAATCAATACAGCCCTTGGCAACGACAGCCAGAAAATGACGGCGTATTGGAGTATTGCGAACAACAAGGATTGACATTTTTACCTTGGAGTCCCTTTGGTGGTAGACGTCGCCATCAGGATTTGCAAGATATTCCGGCGATCGCTAACTTAGCTAAAGAAAAAGGCGTGTCACTATATAATATCGTTCTGGCGTGGTTACGTTCCAAGTCGCCCGCTATTTTGCCAATTCCTGGTGCTAGCAAGGTTTCCAGCATCGAAGACTCAGCAAACGCTATCAATGTGAAACTATCTGATGAAGAAGTGCAAAAAATTGATCGGGCAACTTAATTATTCCACTAGCTAATGTAGATTTAGTGAAAGTTGTCAAAGATTTACGCGCCACCTTTATTAAGTTTAAGACAACGTAATCAATAATTTAAATTTCCAATTCAACAGGCTTTTTAATTAAGTTCATCAACCCGGTTTCTTAAAAAAACCGGGTTTTTTATCAAGTATGCTCCCATTAAATTAAACTTGATGTAGTACGGCTATTTAAGTAATTAATTTAAAGTTTATGCAGCAAAATTATCTAACCAATAAGTTAAAGCAGATAGTAAATGTGTTTGTTTTGGTACTAGTTTTCTCAGTTTGGCGGCAAAATCCAGTGAACGCACAATCGCAGCCAAATACGCAACTTTTGCCATTTTTTGATAATCTAGATAATCCGGTTCCTGTTCGTTTCCCCGCAGGACAACAGGTAGATATCACACCACCGCCACCCTTGCTAAATTCTTTTGATAAAGCTGTACTCAAACTCTGCGGCCCTATTGGTACAAGAGTCAGTTCTAATAATTTTAAACAATTGTTATCTTATTACCCAGATGTGTTGCAGAAACTTCAGCAAGCTAGCGGCGGCGAACTGCGTCCAGGACGTAAAAACAAAGCACAATTTCTCGAAGATTTAACCAATATCTGGTTTCAGCGTCGAGGATTTGAGCATATATTTTGTGGTGAAATATATAACGCTAACGATATTGGTGGCTTACATTTTCACGGCAGATATTTACAGTTACAAAATGAAGGCATAGGCGGACGTTTGCCAAATAATCAGGGGCGAGAGGAAGTTGTTCCTAATGTAATTTATACAATGGGTGTAGTAATTAAGCAGAAAAATCGGACAGTGACAGATGTCATCAAAGGCTATGGCTACCTCAGCAATGCTGAAGAAATGCTTTTAGATGCCACCAAAATATTTAAACTTCAAGGTAATAATCAGGGAGCATGTATTTATAATGTGATTGACCGAGAAACAGGTAAATCCTTTCCTACAGTTTTTGTTATTAAAGAAAAAGCGATCGTTACTTATTATCCTGATGCTACTCCTCAAGGTGCAAAATGTAAAAGTTAAACTGCATTAAGCACATAGATAAAATACATGATATTAGAAACACGCCGCTTGCTAATGCGTGAATTTGTAGAGGCAGACTGTGAGACAGTTTTAGCTTATCAATCCGATCCTTTATACTTACGTTACAACTATTGGACGCACCGCACGGAAAACGATGTTTTTGAGTTTGTCCAAATGTTTATTTCTGAGCAAAAAGAGCAACCAAGAACAAAGTTTCAATTAGCTGTTGTTCTCAAAGAAGAAAATAGGCTCATTGGTAATTGTGGTATTCGTGTAAATGATCCAGAAATGCGGGAAGCAAACATCGGCTATGAACTAAACACCCAATATTGGGGACAAGGTTATGCAACAGAAGCGGCACAAGCTATTTTAAAGTTTGGTTTTGAAGAACTAGGAATGCATCGGATCTGGTCTTGGTGTGTTGCAGAGAATGTTGCTTCTGTAAAGGTTTTAGAAAAAATTGGTATGCGTCGTGAGGGTCATCTTTTGGAAAAAGAGTTAATTAAAGAAAGATGGTACGATAATTTTCTTTACGCTATCCTTGAGCGCGAGTGGAAAGCGAAATAATGGTGCTTCTATGAGCTACCTCAAAGACAATATCAGAAATACCTGAGAAATTGAGGATAAGACAACTTCAGAGGGTTACAGACGTGACCAATACTATCCTCGATTTCCCAACAGCCACCGGACACGAAGTTTTAGCAGCAGCAGGTAAAAAATATCTGCGCCCAGGTGGACGAATAGCTACAGAAAAATTATTTCAGTGGGCAAATTTTCAGCCTGGAGAGATAGTTTTAGAGCTAGGTTCTAGCTTTGGTTATAGTGCGATCGCTTTGGCAAAAAGCTATGATGTCAAAGTAGTAGGCGTTGAAAAAAATTCTAATAGTGTAGCTCGTGCGCGTGCTAATATTTGCGCTGCTGGGTTAGAAAATCAAGTCGAAATAATTGAAGGTAATATTTTCAACCTAGAGGCAATCTCAGGAAAGTTTGATTATGTATTGGCAGAAGCCATTCTCACAATGCAATCCCCATTGGGAAAAGCCAAGATTTTAGCTGAAATTCATAATCGGCTCAAACCGGGAGGTAAATTTCTCTCCCATGAACTGTTAGCCACTGACAAAGAAGAACAAATTCGTGTTGACTTAGCACGAGTAATTCGAGTTAATTCTACACCGCTATCAGAAAGCAACTGGATTACGGCTTTTTTAACAGCAGGATTGCAAGTACAGAAATGCCAAACTGACTCAATGAATTTATTGAATTTAAGACGGATATTTCAAGATGAAGGTCTTTTTAACACAATTCGGATTTTGTGCAATGTGTTAACGCAGAGAGATATCCGCAAGCGGGTTTTAGAAATTCACCAAGTTTTTCATAAATACCAACACGAATTAGGCTACATCCTTTTGTGTGCTGTTGCCCAATAAGATAATTTATTCCCAAAATCATCGCCTGATAAATACCGATCATCCTTGAATGATTGTCAGCCTTTATTTACGGTTAATAATCCGAAAAAACTATGACAAATTCAATCACAACTAGCCCATCTTTCATTACCCAACTACGAGAACAAATTGAATACCCCAGCGCCGGAGTTCTCAGCAAAGTACTGCTGAAAGATAACGCTTGTCAATACACTCTATTTTGTCTAGCAGCTAACACTGATATTTCAGAACATACCTCTACTCGTAATGCCACTATCAACGTCATCGAAGGCAGAGGTTTACTTACTTTATCTGGAGAAGATATTGCACTGAAAGCTGGTATTTTTATCTTTATGCCTGCTAATGCACCTCATGCTTTAAAAGCTGAAGAAAACCTGACATTCCTCCTCACACTTTCTGAGAAAGTTGCAGATAGTAATTAGTTATCTATGGAGTCTTAAAAAATGCGATCGCTACTTTTAACTTTTGCTGAAAACTTGAGTCTTTCTCAAACTCAGGTGGAAAAAATACTATCACAACCTCTAACTAAAGCTCTCAATTCGCCTGAGTTGCAGCAAGAATTAAGCAGCTTGGATACCAATTTACTTAAGGAAACCTTAATCACAGCAGGAGGAGTTTTAGCTAAGGAATTACCACCTTTCTACAACTGGCTAAAAAATGAGTTGGGAGTTAAGCGGGTTCCTAATAGCCCGGATCACACAACAACATGGGTAATTGGTTTCCTTCATAATCAAGAAAGTTTAACTCATTTAGTTGAGTTACACCGTCCAGTACCTCGTCGAGCTTTAGAAGCTTCTATTCCCCGCTTGATAGGGATGTTTGAAGGTGTGGAAAACGCGCAAGTTCGGCAAGAATGGCAAAAAGCGATCGCGGCTTTATGTCTAGTTTTAGTTGTCGCTGCACGCGAAGAAGATAGAGTTGCTGTAGCAGTCTGAATTGCTAAATTAAGTCAACTTAAGTCAACTTAAGCCCTGGCGAATGGAATTCGCGGCTATACAGGCAAAGTCCGCCTGCGCGGACTAAGAGAAAATTAATATTTTTAACCCGCGCAGGCGGGTTTCGTCTGTGTAGACGCGGTTTCTAACCGCCCTTCTAACGTTAAGTTGACACCAATGATAACTGTGCGCCCCTACAAATCTATATCTCCAGAAGCGATCGCACCTAATTTATCAACATCAAGTATGATAATCGTCCCACCCCGACGATAGGCAATTACTGACTTGAGACTTTTAATTAACCGCACGCATTCTTCGTAAGTAATACCGCTACTCCGAGCCATACGATAATAAGATAATTTGACCTTTAAATACTCACCTTGTGGAGTAGATTCAGTTCCTGATTCGGCAGCAAAATATTGAATTAATCTTGCAAGGCGAACAATAGCTCTTTCAGAAACTAATCCGTGGACTGTTTCATGCAATTGCTGAATTCGATTGTTAAAAACCATTAGCATTTGTAATGCAATTTCAGGATTTTTCCCAATAGCTTTTAATAAAGCATCTCGCTCTACAGTGAGAATTTCACAATCAGATTCAGCAGTTACAGTTGCTGGAGAAATTCCATTTCCTAATAAAGCAGGAGCCGCAAAAATTTCCCCAGCAGCTAGGGCGCGGAGAATTGTTTCTTTCCCCGTTATTGCTGTTTTGGTGACTTGAATTGATCCACTGGCAACAGCATAGAGTTTTGCTGGTAAGACATCACCCTCATGGAGAATAATCTCTCCTTTATGATGACTTTGCACCTGAGTGTAAGGTTGCAAATTTACTTTGTCTGCTGTTTCTAAACCTGCAAACACAATAATTTGCGAAAGTTGTTCCAGGGATGCCTGCATGATTAGCCCGATATTGCAAAGGCTGGACGATGATGAATCCAAGGATTAGCGGCTTCCAATTGGGCTGCTAGGCTGATGAGTGTCGCTTCAGCCGCAGGTTTCCCAATTAACTGCACACTTATGGGTAAGCCTTGACTATCAAAGCCTACAGGAATTGCGATCGCAGGTTGTCCAGTTGCATTGGCAGGCGGACAAGGGGCAACCCACTCAATAATATTTTGGAATGTCTCTTCTGGACTCAGAGAAGCCCATTCTCCAATGCGGATAGGTGAATGCAGATAAACTGGCAATACCAGCACATCTACAGTATCAAAAAACGCTACAATCTGCCGTGCCACAATCTGCATTTGAGAAACTGCTTTGAGGTACTCAGCCACAGAACCTGTGCGTGCAAATAGCCAGCGATTCAATGGTTGCAAGGCTTCAACAGGAAGTCCCGACGCAGCTACCCCAGCTTGCCAAACGATTTGAAATGGTTCAACTAAACCGCTAAAATCTGGGGATTTTTGTTCAACGTGATGGCCGAGTTGTTCTAATAACTGGACTGTTTGGTGGACACCTTGCTGACAATTGGCATCAGCTTTTCCCAAAGGAGAAATGCTAGTGTCAAAGGCAATTCGCAAAGCACCGAGTTTTGTCCCAGTTGCGGCAAGAAATGATGGTTCAGGATCGGGCAACCAGTAAGGATCGCCTGTGACATAGCCACTTATGGTATCCAATAGGGCAGCAGCATCAGCCACAGTGCGGGCGATTGGCCCGTTGACGGCAATCCCCGCGAGGCGTTCGCCTACGGGTGCTTTACTGACTCTACCCCTGGATGGTTTGAGTCCCACCAAACCACAACAAGCCGCAGGCCCCCGAATTGAACCGCCGCCATCTGAACCTTGAGCGATCGCACACAACCCTGCTGCTACCGCCGCCGCCGCGCCACCACTAGAACCGCCAGGAGTATATTCTAAATTCCACGGATTTCTAGCGGGGGGAAAACCCGCAGGTTCAGTATATGGACATGAACCTAACTCGGAAGTGGCTGTTTTACCCAGAATAGTAAACCCAGCTTGCTTAATTTTCGTTACAATCCCATCATCATAGTTAGGGATATTATTCAGTAATGCCGGATTTCCATAGGTACAGGTAACACCGGCTACAGCGTTGAGGTCTTTAATGGAAATTGGCACACCAAAAAATGGTGGTAGTTCTGAAGTAGTTGTCAATAATTCTGTTTTGGCTTTGGCATCTGCGATCGCTAGTTCTGCCGTCACCGTAAAATAACTTCCTAATTGCGGATTTAACTGGTCAATCCGTTCTAAATATATTTCTACCACCTCTAGCGGCGAGATTTCCCGGCGACGAATTAATTGCGCCAACTCTAGTGCGGGGGTAAATGCTAAATCAACTTCATTCATAAATTGTGAATGGGTAATTTTGGCTTTCTGGGATTTTTAAACTGAAATTGTTACTTTAGCAGGGTTTCCGGGAATTATACCTTTTATAGCTCCTAAGATTTTCACTTAACTAGGATGCTCAGATGCAACAGATATGGTTATGTTCTTACTCAAGCCATTTTAATTGTTTCGCATAAACTTTCGACAAATCCCCAAGGGGTATTTATGGCTAACCTAGAAGTACTTGTTAGTGAATTGCCAGGATTAATTCAGAGTCTCAAACTGACTATTGGCGATTCTCATAAAATTATGGAGCAAATTATTCCGATCAATAATGCTCAGGAACAACTACGGAATATTAACAAATTAATTGCTCAAGAATTGAAATTGGAGAATGCCAAAAATTCTGCGATCGCAACACTTCCTCGAATACTTACTGTAGCTAGTATTGGATTGGGAGATCCAGCGATCGCAGAAAATTTTGGCGACTCAAAAACTCATATTTCATTAACTGACTTACAATCAAAAATCGATGCCTGGATTGAATGGGGTTATTTTTTACAAGCAATAGCTACTGATATTCTCAGTGATTCTCAGTTGGTAAATCAACTAAATTATGATATTAATCATTTAGGCATCTGCGCCAAATTTCAGGTTATTGTCGAAAGCTTAGAAAGTAATTTAGTATTTAAAGATACTCATGTTTTAGAGCGTCAAATCCAAAACATAATTAATTCCCAAACTGATTTATTAGAATTACAGCAAAAATTGAATTATGTTTTTGATACTATTAAAAATAGTCGTAGCTTATTAAATATTTTATTAGGTGTGTCTGCCTTCTGTGGTATATCTGGCTTTACTTTAGAGTGGTTAGATGATGACCACGAATTAATTATATCGAGTGGTGGTAAATTTCGAGAATTGACCGATATTCTTAATGATTGCGATTATTTACAAGAACAAGCTGCTGCTTTAATTATTCAAAGTGAAACTTTAAAGGAACAGGCAGAACAAGCCCTAAAAAAGATTGAGCAACAAATTAATAATAAAACAACTGTTAAACATCAACTAGAAATATTACCAAACTTTTCGACACCGAAAATAGTACGTTCGGTTTTGATTCTAGCCTCAAGTTTATTAATCTTGAGTTTCGGTGGTTGGAAAGTTAAAGAGTATATTCAATGGCAACAGATTAATCTAGTCTTAACTCAAGAAGAGAGTGCGTTAGCTAAGTTTAAATCTGCTCAAAAGCTTGGAATGGATGCTGCTTCTCTGGTTCAAAATCCACCGCATCCTTTAAAAGTTTGGCAAGAAGCAGAAACTAAATGGCATCAGGCAATAATACTATTGGATAGTATTCCTGATAAAACATCAATTAATGACCAAGCCAAGAAGAAATTGGCTTACTATCAAATTAACTACAAATCCATCAGTAAAAGAGTCTTAATTGAAAAGAAAGCTGTAGCAAACTTAGAATCAGCTAAAAAACTAGCAATAGAAGCTAATTTATTTCTTCACAATCCACCTCATTCGCTACTAGTTCGGCAGCAAGCACAAGGTAAATGGAAACAGGCAATCAATTTATTAGAAGCTATTCCAAAGAGTACCTCTGTCTATATACAAGCTAAAGAGTTGCTTCCTATTTATAAAAAGAATTCTGACTTCTGACTTATGGGTGCTGAATTCTTACTATTTTACGGATAATTTATTGCATCATTGCTTTGGTTACTATAGCAATCTATATATTGAGAACTAATCCACCCTTCTCTTCCTACAACTCTGGTGTTTGAAGTATTAGTCACACGCACATTAACCCAAGGTGTTGGGGGGTCTTGAAGTGATACAATATGAGGCTGAAGTAATGTGACATTATTTCCATTATTTAAACCTGCTGTTGACTGTCCGCCAGCTGTAGCACGTAAAGCTAATTGCCCTGATTTCAAACCAGTTACTTGGCACGTTGCAGGCTTAACTTGAGCTACATTGCCAGTACATTTTAAGCTATTACTACTCATCCAACCTTCTAAGTCTTTTTCCGCAAGACTATTCGTATCGATAACCCTAACGTAAATCCAATTTTCAATACCTTTAGCTAGTACTTTGAACTTTGCGTCTTCATATAAAGTAATTATGCCTCCATCTTGAATTTGTCCTTGCGGTTTTTGTAGGTATAAGAAAAGTGCTTCTTCATATCCTAGTTTCTTGGCTTGACAAGTCACTTGTCTATTAGCACTTTTTGGAGTGGCAGCGTTTGCTATTGGTAACAAATTAAGAGTAGAAAGCCACAGATAAAATGCAGCAAAAGAAATGTGAGGCGGAGATTTTAGAAAATTTGCCATTTTGAGTAAAGTAAGTACAAGTGTTTTTTCCTACCTTATCCGTGATAAATTTCATCGTCCAGCATAATTTTACCTAAATCGTTGAAGAAGGCAGGAGGCAGAGGGCAGAAGGTTCAATGTTTTGTAGGGGATTCAACACCGTACTTAATTGTGCCCTCTGCCTTTCTTCGATAAGGCGAAGAAGGCAGGATTTAAACCTGCGTTGGTATTAATATTCTCTGCAATATTCTCTGCGTTCTTCTGCGTTTACCTCCGTGAACCTACCTGAAGCGCATCTACTTTCATAAAAATAAAGATTTAAAAAAATAAAGAGGCAAATCGCCCTATTTTGACGCTTCACCTCTCTCAACAACAGATAATTAGAACTAACAATTACAACTTAGAACGGTCAGTCAAAATCTCATAACCAGTCTCTGTAACTAACACTGTATGTTCAAACTGAGCCGACAAAGAATTATCCACGGTAACTGCTGTCCAACGGTCAGATAATGTCCGAGTGTGTCTAGAACCCGCATTTAAAATTGGCTCAATTGCCAGCGTCATCCCCGCACGGAGTTTAACATTTGGCATTTCACGGGTACGGTAGTTGAATACTGAAGGTTCTTCGTGCAGATTACGGCCAACACCGTGTCCAGTGAATTCTTCGACTATAGTAAAGCCGTTAGCTTTCACATGGTCTTCAATTGCTCCAGCTAAGTCAAGCAGGTATACACCAGCTTTTACTTGTTCAATGCCTTTATATAAAGCTTCTTCTGCTATGCGAATTAATTTAGCAGCTTCTTCTGTCACTTCACCAACAGCAATTGAAATGCAAGAATCACCATGAAAGCCTTGGTAATAAGCACCCGTATCTACTTTTAATACATCCCCCGCGCGAATTACTTTCTTAGGGCTAGGAATGCCATGTACTGCTTCATTATTAATGCTGGAGCAGATAGAACCAGGAAAACCGTGATATCCTTTAAAGCTCGGTGTTGCACCCATTTCGCGGATGCGTTTTTCTGCGTGAGCATCTAAATCAGCCGTTGTCATTCCTGGCTTTACTAGCTCAGAAATTTCTTTTAAGACAGTTGCCACAATTGCCGACGATTGCCGCATGATTTCAATTTCACGCGGCGATTTAATTTCAATTCCTCGGCGTTGTTTTTTCGCAGGTGCAGGCTGAGTTGCTTGAGAAAGTAAGTTACTGAAAATGTTCATGGGAAATTAATAATTACTGGTGGCTTTGCCGATGAAGTATGAATGCTTTCTCTAGATTACTTGAGAAATAATATCTATAATTTAGTTTATTTCAATTTCTGATCGGGATTATTCCACTTGAGCCGCTAATGTATATAGAATAACATATTCGCCACCTGCTGATGTTTTAGACTTCAAGTAAAATCGCCCTAACTAATTTTTTAACGAATTAGCTCTAATTATGTTTAATTGAAGCATTAGACGGCTATTAAATACTGAGTCAAATAATTTTTAATTCCTAATGGTAATTTCTCCAATCATCCCTGCTTCTGTATGTCCCGGTATTGGACAACGTAAGCTATAAGCTCCAGATTTCAGGGGCACAAATACCCATTCTGCCTCAGCACCTGGCTTGAGTTCTAGTTCGTGAATCGCTCCTTTAATTTCTACTTTGCCTGCTTGGACTTTTTGTGTCCAGATGCCATCGGCAAAGTCTTTAGCAGTAAAATAGTGCTTCTGTTGGCTGGGATTAGTAAGCCGGAGTTGATAGCGTTTGCCAGCCTCGAATTCCAGATGATTTGGCTCAAATTTGAGTTCGTTAGCGGAATTACCCAAGCTAATTGTAATTTCTGTAGCTGGTTGCTTGAGCAAATCATTAGACAAATTTGCCGCCATTGTTGGAGCCGCAGCGATAAAATTTAGGGCTAAGAGCAACGTTAATATTACGTAGTTTCGTCGTAATATTTGCAGCCAAGCAGTATTTGAAAAAGTAAGAGATGTAATTACAATTTGGTATAAATGTTTGTAAATTTTCATTGGTAGTTCTCAAAAGGCAATGCTGATGAGCAGGAATAATTAATAGGCAGCAGAAAAAACCGTACCTATTCTTTATATTATCCATGCCTAGCGTCCATTACCTAATGCTTTTTTCTGCTAACACAGATGGCCCAGCAGTAACGATTACGATTTGATCTGGGTGAAGTAATTCACGAGCCGCTTGATTAACTTGTTCAAAGGTGACTTTCTGGATTTTGTTAGTAAAGGTGTGCAATTCTAATTTATCTAAGCCATACACTTCATTGATCAAAATTCTGTCTGTTAATTCTTCTGGGTTTGCGAGGGAAACGTTGTAGTTGCTGATGAGGGTGCGTTTGGCTGTCTCTACTTCTTGTGCGGTGACACCTTGTTGATGGATTTGCTGTAGTATTTGACGGGTACTAGCGATCGCTTTCTTGCTATCTTCTGGACTAGTTTGCATTTCTATAAAAAATGTGCCTGCATTCTTCCCGGCTTGGAAATAGCTATAAATTCCATAGCTCAACCCTTGGCGATCGCGCACTTCTGCACCCAGTCTACTAGATAAGGTATCGCCTCCCAAAATCTGGTTCAATACTAAGGCTGCGTGAAACCGAGGATCGTCACGCTTAATGCCTGTGAAACCCATATATGTCACAGCTTGGGCTTTACCTGGTAAAACTGGGTTGACACTCACTATTTTCTCTGGCTTTGATACCGGAGGATATTTTAATGTGGGTGCTTGCCCGCTAACTTCCCAATTACCAAACTCATTTTGAATGAGCGATCGCACAATGTCCAGATCAAAATCTCCCACCAGTGCCAACACTGTCGTATCTGGACGATAATGTTTAGCTTTGAAATCAATCACATCCTGGCGCTTAATCTGCTGTAAACTCTCCTCTGTGGGAAAAGTATGTAAAGGATGTTTTTTCGGATAAATTGACTGCACAAATATTCTTCTGGCTACTTCTGATGGCTCATCTAATTCCAGTTGCAAGTCTGTTAAAGTTTGCTGGCGATGCAATTCTAATTCTTGCGCGGGGAAAGTGCTATTTTTAACAACATCTGCCAATATTTCCAGAATTACTGGCAAATCCCCCGCTAAACTATCACCCTCGATATGCACCCCTTCACGATGTACTTCAAAGTTTAGACTCGCCCCTCGTTCTGCCAAGGTTTTGGCAATAGCTAAGACATCTTTACTCCTAGTACCATTTAATAAGTTATCTGCCACAAAAGCAGCTAATCCCGCTCGTTCTTCTGGATCGAATTCTGTCCCAGCTTGAATGTAGCCGCTTAGAGTAACGGTGGGCGTACTATGATCGGGTAACAGTAATATTCGCAGCCCGTTGGTA
Source organism: Nostoc sp. UHCC 0252 (assembly GCF_034931145.1). Taxonomy (NCBI): domain Bacteria; kingdom Bacillati; phylum Cyanobacteriota; class Cyanophyceae; order Nostocales; family Nostocaceae; genus Nostoc; species Nostoc sp. UHCC 0252. Next base: position 75,227 of record NZ_JAYGHE010000025.1, read on the forward strand.
AGTTTAAATTCTTGTGGTAACACTTGAGCAATTGCATCTGTAGCTAAATCCACAGGCGGTAAATATTTCGCCACCTCAGAAGGAAGCACAGGCACGCCAGGAGAGAAATTTTCTGTAGTTTGGGCTGAGTCTGGTTTGTCACTAACTTCTGCTATCTGCTTTTTAGTTGCTTCAAAAAAGCCTACTGTTCGGGATTCTTTTGTGAGGTATTTGTTAATCACAGCGACAACATCCGTCGGCTTCACCAGACGAACAGCAGCTAAATAGCGTTCTGTGTAGCGATAATCACCCACAGTCGTCTCATCATTGCCCAATCGCATTGCTTGAGAGGTGATATCACGGTTACTCAAAATCACATCTGCTGTTAATTGGGTTTTAGCTCGTTCTACTTCCTCAGTTGTCACACTTTCTGCTACATTTGCGATCGCGCGACTCAACACTGAATCAATTTTTTTCAAATCTTGTTTATAACCAGCCTTCACCAACACCTCATACCAGCCAGATTCTCGCAAACTGGCAACGGATGCTGTAACTTCACTAGCTAAACCTGATTCTACCAGTGCCTGATAAAGTCTAGAATTTCGTCCTTCTGTAAAGATGTAATCCATCACATCCAGCGCTGGTACATCTGGCTGATTGGCATCTGGTAGCGGATACACAACTTGTAATAGTCTTCCTGCTCCCGGTTCTCGCAACACGATGGAAGTGGGAAATTGGGAATTGGGAATTGGAAATTGGGAATTGGGAATGGGGAATTTGGTTATTAATTCTTCTCCCCCTGCTTCCCCTGCTTCCCCTGCTTCCCCTGCTTCCCCTGCCTCCCTGCCCCCTGCCCCCCTGCTCCCTGCCCCCTGCCCCCTGCTCCCTGCCCCCTGCCTCCTCAGTAGTTTGCCAAATACTTCTTTAATTGTTTCAAGGGTATTTGCAGTTTGAAAATCTCCAACAACGACTAAGACGGCATTATCAGGACTGTAAAAATTGCGGTAATATTTCTCTACTTGCTCAACTTCAAATTTCTCGACATCAGCTTTAGTTCCACCTACAGGCAACCCATAAGCATGATTAGGGAACACCGCCTGCATGACGGCACGGTTGAGGCGATATTCTGGACTATTTTCGTAACCTTGCAACTCAGAAATGACTACGCGCTTTTCACTGGCCAATTGTTCTGGCTCAATCTGAGAATTTTGCATTCTATCTGCTTCTAGCACTAAAAGCGCCTTTAGCTTGTTTCGTTCCACAGTACCGTAATATGCAGTTTGATCATAGCTGGTGAAAGCATTGGAATCACTACCTAAAGCACTAAACAAACGGCCAAATTGAATCGGACGATTTTTAGTGCCTTTAAACATGAGGTGTTCCAACTGGTGGGCAATGCCATTCACGCCTGGTTCTTCGTTGCGTGAGCCAACCTTGTACCACACCTGCACCGTCACCACTGGCGCAGTATGCACTTCCTTTGTTAGGACAGTTAAACCATTTTCCAGCACTGTCTTACGGACATTTTCTGTCAGTGTTGAGGGCATTATTCTTTTTACTAGCAATGTTGATTGGTGTTTTTTTTATTAGATATAACTGGATGTCGGCTATGAGTAGCTTGATTGCTCAACAAAAAACCGCTACTAACCATAAGCTTAAAATTAACAACGGCAAGAAATATTTATAAAATCTAGACAATCCATAAATGTACTTAGCAAAATAACTGTAAATTAAGTTACATAATTGTTTTGGTGAGCGATCGCATTTTAATCAGATAAAAAAATCTGTTATCTCAGCCACAATAGAAAAAACAATATATTAGCAATAAAAAAGCTAAATTATGGCAATTTTGCTAAAACCCGAATGAATTCCAGAGGTAAGCCATCAGTATCGGCGATGAAAGCCACTTCGTAAATGCGATCGCCTATTTGCTGTTGTGTCGGTTCTAAAAGTACTTTCAACGGTTGTAATTCTTCGGTTTGACTTTCAGCAGCTAGCAATACACGTTCTCGTAAATTTGTCAACCAACTAGGTAAATCTGGTGTCATCTCAGTTAAATCGAACGAGAGATGATAGTAGCCCACATAATGCTCGTCAGTAAAGGCATCTGGGGCTGGCTTTGGTTCGGGAATTTGGATCAGTTCAATTCTGCCGCCCAACCCTTCCATCCAGCAAGCGAGCGTGTAGCCTGTAGTAAAGCGTTCCGAAATTGTAAACCCTAAATGTTCGTAGAAAGCGATCGCTCGATGAATATTCGCAGTCCGAATAGAAGCATGGTGCATAAGACAGTAGTGCTGAGTGCTGAGTAACGAGTGCTGAGTAAGAACCTTACATTTAAATTCTAAGGATTAAAAACTTTTTAATTGAGTGCAATTAAAACTTCTTCTCCCTCAGAAGTCAGGACTCAGAACTCAGCACTAATTACTTACCATTACTCAAACAACCTGAAATAAGGGTAGCGTACAGGGACACCAGGCTCTTTTTCCAAGTCAAAATTAATTACTTCCCAACAGGGATCTTCTGAGGTATCGGGGCTAAACTCAACGGGTAAGCCATACAAACGAGCAGCTGTAGCTTCCGGTTGTCCAGAACGCCAAGGTGTACTGCGTTCTAGATAGCCACTCATCAATTCCTGATAACGGCGAGCAATAATGACTTTTGTGGCTCGATAACCTTGGGTATAGAGCTTATCTAATGCTTCGTGAATTTCAAACCGAATACCATCGGGATGAGTATGCTGCCTATACCATTCATTATTCCACCTCCGCCAATGACGGCCTGATTGCAAATGGATTAACTCTCCATTTTGAGGATTAGCTTCAAAAGCGCCATGACGCGGACACAAATAGGTATCTGTTAATGTCAGCGCCGGAATAGTCTGGCGACAATGGGGACACTGTATTTCCGGCCCAAACATCGGGTACTGAAAGCCTGGATTCATCATGAAGTGCATACAAACATAATTTTGTCTTCACCAGCACTAGTGCATTGGATTATACACTTCGGCTCCACCACTTTGGGTTACTTGTTCACTGCTGCATCGAAGTTACAGCAAGAACATTGCTTACTAGTGTTTTCCTCAGCGTAGAGGCTTGACTGTGTGATATTCTGGTTGTGCAACCAGCCTCAAAGGTTGGAGTTTCTCCAGTGTTCCTGTGTACCAATATTCATATTCTATCGTGTCTACCGCCTCTTACTGGACATCTCCTGATTTTTCTCATGCTGCTTTTATCGCAGCCAATGCTGTTGTTATGGGTTCGGTAAATATAGCAGCAGGGGTGAGCATTTGGTATGGAGCAGTAGTTAGAGCAGATGTAGAACGGATTGAAATTGGCGAATACACAAATATTCAAGATGGTGCAATTTTACATGGCGATCCTGGTTTTCCGACAATTTTAGAAGATCATGTTACCGTAGGTCATCGCGCTGTGGTACATTCCGCTTACATTGAGCGAGGAAGTTTAATTGGCATTGGCGCAGTGATTTTAGACGGGGTGCGAGTGGGTGCTGGTAGCATTATCGGTGCTGGCGCAGTTGTCACTAAAAATGTACCTCCTTTGTCACTAGTTGTAGGTATTCCTGGCAAAGTGTTACGCCAAATAACAGAGGCTGAAGCCGCAGAACTGATTGAACACGCTAAACGTTACCAAAAGTTAGCTTTAGTTCATGCTGGTAAAGGTACTGATCTCGGCTTTAGCAAGTCTTAGGGAGCAGGGAGCAGGGAGCAGGGAGCAGGGAGCAGGGGGCAGGGAGCAGGGGGACAAGGGGACAAGGGGACAAGGGGACAAGGGGACAAGGGGACAAGGGGACAAGGGGACAAGGGGACAAGGGGACAAGGGGTGAGAACTTGAAACAAGTCTTTCCCCAATTCCCAATCCCCAATTCCCAATAATTTAAACATTCTTTACATATATGTTGGGAAAAGTTACCCACTTCAGCTAAAAATAAAAATGAGAGCAGTTGACAAAACTTTAATTTCTACTTAAAAGAGGGGTTCTAGATATGGATATCGATTACCGTATAGCGATCGTTTTAGCACCAGTTGTCATTGCCGCTAGCTGGGCAGTGTTTAATATTGGCGCTGCGGCTTTAAGACAAATTCAAGGCTTTTTGGATCGGGAAGCCTAAATTTGGCTTAATATCATCGATATTCAACCGACTGTTTCTATTTACAGATGCAGTCGGTTTTATAACGATCAATGGTGCATTGGGCACAAGAGGCAAAGGAGAAAAAGCCAATTTTTATTCTCCCCCTGCCCCCTGCCCCCTGCCCCCTGCCCCCTGCCCCCTGCCCCCACTCCTCCCTTGGATATCGATTCTGTAATACAACCCCTGCAACGTTTTGGTGTCCATCTAGGACTCGATCGCATTGTCAACTTATTGACAAATCTCGGCAATCCTCATCAGCAAGTCCCAGTAATTCACGTTGCTGGCACTAATGGCAAAGGTTCCGTCTGTGCCTATCTTTCCTCAGTACTTACTGAAGCTGGTTATCGCACAGGACGCTACACTTCACCCCATTTAGTGGATTGGACAGAACGTATTTGTTTGAATGAACAGCCAATTTCCTCTGAGGAATTGAGTCAATTATTAGAAAAAGTCCAAGGAGTGATTCGTCCTAATAACGAATCAGCAACTCAGTTTGAAGTAATTACGGCAGCCGCTTGGTTATACTTTGCCCAGCAACAAGTTGATGTAGCTGTGGTAGAAGTCGGACTAGGAGGGCGCTTAGATGCTACAAACGTCTGCTTGGAACCCTTGGTTACGATCATCACCTCCATAAGCCGAGAACATTGGCAGCAACTTGGCCCTACCGTCGCGGATATTGCTAGAGAAAAAGCAGGGATTCTCAAACCTGGATGTCCTGTTGTAGTTGGGCAATTGCCACAGGATGCAGAAGAAGTTGTGCGATCGCGTGCTTTAGAATTAAAATGCCCGATTTTTACACCTCAACCCGCCCGTCAAATCGCTACAGGATGGGCAGAATATCAAAATATTCAAAATTCAAACTTAATTAAATATCCTTTGCCATTAGCGGGACAAATTCAATTAGCAAATTCAGCTTTGGCAATAGCAGCTTTAGAAATTCTCCAACAACAAGGTTGGCAGATTTCTGAAGAAGCCATAATTAACGGTATGGCAAAAACCCAATGGCCAGGGCGAATGCAATGGGCTACCTGGAACAACCATAAATTATTACTTGATGGCGCTCATAATACAGCTGCTGCCCAAGTTCTTCGCCAGTATGTCGATAGCTTGGATGCAGTTAACCCCAAGCCCGTCACTTGGGTTATGGGAATGTTTGCCGATAAAGATCATGCTGATATTTTTGCCGCCTTGCTGCGGCCAGGCGATCGCCTTTTTTTAGTACCAATACCAGTAGAATCTTGGCCAGGTAGAACTTCCGCCGATCTAGATTCCTTAGCAAACCTAGCTTATAGCCTCTGTCCCAAATTAAGCGATCGCCAAATCTATCCAGATTTATTCACAGCACTAGAAACCGCAACCTCAACCACAGACAATTTAATCGTTTTATGTGGTTCCCTTTATCTAGTAGGCGACTTTTTAGCAACCACCAATATAATTCGTAAATCATAATTACGAATTACGTTCGCGTAGCGTGCCGGAGGCTCTATTACGAATTATGAATTTATCTATTGTTCCACTCTTGCGCCGCATCTTCTACAGCTTTATCTACAGTCTTTTGGTCTAACATTGCCGCTTGCAGATTCTCATAAACTGCCTTTTGTAGTTTGTTGAAATCCTTCAAAGTAGGGGTTAATATTTCTGCTTGTTGCAGTTGTTTAGCAGTGATAACTCTTGCTTTTTCAACTGTAGAAGCATTAGCTGGAACATCTTTAAAGTAAGTATCAGATAATGCCTTGACTGTAGAAGGTAAAACATTTGCAGCTTTTGCAAAAGCTAACTGATTTTCGTCATTGGTAACAAATAACGCAAATTTAACAGCGTTATCTGGTTGTTTGCTATCACGGGGAATAACTATGTTCATCACCGCGACATTTTTCTTACCTGTATCACCCGTGAGTTGAGGCGCTATTGCTGAAGCTTGGGCAATTTTTGGGGCATTATTAGCGATCGTTTTCAGAAACTCTGGCCCGGAAGCTAGAAACGCAGTCTCTCCAGATTGGTATAAATCGATCGCGTGGCGATGTCCTTGCGTCAAAGCTTCTTTAGGCAGTAGTCCTTTTTTATACAAGTCTACCCAATACTGAAACGCTGCCTTCCCTGGTGCTGAATTAAACGCTGCTTTCCCATCAGCATCTATTAAGGTAACTCCCATTTGCACAAAAGATTCCAGCACTTCACCGGAATCTTGGGGTACAAACGTCACAAAAAAAGCATACTTCCCTGTTTTATCTTTAATTTGTTGCGCTGCTTGTGCTAATTCTGCGTAGGTTGCAGGGACTTTATTGATACCTGCCTGTTTTAATAAATCAGTGTTATAAATGGTTAGCCGTGTAGTGAGATACCAGGGAACCCCAAAACTCTTGCCATTAAGCGTAGAAGATTCCCAAATATTCGGTAGATAGGAGGAACGTACATCTTTTGAGACTTTTGCATCTAAATCTAACCAGGCATTTCGCCCTGCAAGTTGGGAAGCAAAACCCGGATTGAGGTTAACTACATCAGGTGGCGTTTTTGCTGAGACAGCTGTTAAAATTTTGTTCTCCATAGCCGCCCAAGGTACATCAACCCAGTTAATCTTTATACCTGGATTTTGCGATTCAAAATTCGCAATTAGGTTTTTAAAGTAGTCAGTAAATTGAGGTTGGAGTTGCATTGTCCAAAACTCAATAGTTGCTGCTTCTGAATTAGCTTGTTTTGTATTTGTACTAACATTAGCCGTGCTACAACTTACAATCCAACTAGTTAATAAGCCAAGTAGTGCCAAAGAAATAAATTGTTTAAATTTTCGCAATTGAATCATTTTCCCAGTATTTTTACGCTTGCTCAGTGTGAAAAGCTTAGATCAGAATTGTCGAGATTATAGGCTAAATAAATTACTTAGCACCAAGTCCATTTCTTAGTATCATTTAAATTTTCAATTTAGCAGTCCATCGGGCACAACTGTGGTAAAAAGCTTCAATAGTCTGTTTGGTAAATCAAATAAAGGGGTCGGCATTGAACTTGCGCCCGAAAGGGTAAATGTAGTTCAGCTACGCAAGCAGCGTCAAGGTTTAAAACTAGAAACCTTTACATCGGTAGCAGTTCCAGAAGGCATAGTTACCGATGGTCAAATCACCGACCCCGCAGCAATGGCGCAATTAATCCAACAGGCGCTAGCTGAAAGCAAAATCAAAACTTCTCGTGTTGCTACTGGTGTACCAGGGCGAGATTCCATCGTTCGGATCATACCAGTACCAGCAGAGTTAGATGACAAAGAACTGCGAGAAATGGTACTCAACCATGAAGCAGGTTTATATTTACCTTATCCTCGTGAAGAGGCTGATGTAGATTATCAGAAACTTGGGTACTTTGTAGATGAAGATGGCATTGAAAAAGTCCATGTACTCCTAGTTGCCACCCGAAAAGAGATCACGGATACCTACATCAGTACATTCGAGCAGGCAGGATTACAAATTGATGTTTTAGAAATTAACAGTTTTGCTCTAATTCGGACTATCCGTGAGCAACTGCGACAATTTGGGCCGCAAGAAGCAGCAGTACTAGTCGATATCGAGTTCGACAGTACAGAAATTGCCATCATCGTTAACGGAGTGCCACAATTTTCGCGCACAGTTCCAATCGGGACTTCTCAAATGCAAACTGCTTTAGCAAGGGCAATGAGTTTACCCACATCACGAGATATGGAACTGTTATACGGAATGATTATTCCCCCAACTTCTATAGACGGCGGAAAAACCGGTGTAACAGAACTAGATCCTGGTATGGCAGCCATCTTGAGAGTATTGGGAGAACTAACAGACGAACTGCGCCGTTCCATAGATTTTTACCTGAATCAAAGTGAAAATTTGGAGGTAGCGCAGATTATATTAGCTGGCCCAGGAGGTGGACTTCAACAACTAGATGAATTCTTTACCCAAAGATTGAGCTTGCCAACTACCCAAATAGATCCAATCGGATCTTTGGCTTTGGAAGTTGACACTGATAAATATCCACAGGTGCAACGCTCTGGCTTGGCGATCGTACTTGGTCTAGGAATGCGGGAGGTGTAACAAAATGTATAGCCTAGATGTTAATTTCCTTAAGGATCGACCAGCATACCAGAAAAAACCTGAGAAAAAAGGAGGAATATCCCTAAGCCTGCCTACAGGGAATTTAACACCAGTGTATGTGGGAGTTGCATTAGGTGTAGGTCTTCCAGCTTTATTGGGAGTTGCTTGGTGGTTGTTGCAAGGAAAGATTGTTGAATTAGATGGTCAGATAGCACAACTAGACCAAGAAAGTAAGCGGTTAGATACAGAGATCGGAAATCTGAACAAAATCAAAGCCGAGACGACTGCAATCAAAGGCGAAACTCAAGCTTTAGTTACTGTATTTGACCAGATTCGACCTTGGTCAGCAATGCTGCAAGATTTGCGCGATCGCATTCCAGCGACAGTCCAAATCGAGACTATCAAGCAAATTCCGCCTGTTGCAGTAGCGGCAGGGCAGCCCCCAAATAATCCCGCCGGGGGATTAGAAATTGTCGGATTAGCTCGTTCTTTTAACGATGTCAATGATTTTGTATTGAGTTTACAACAATCTCAATTCTTAAAGTCCACAGAAAGCAGGATTGTAACGGCAACATTAGTAGATGCTCCCTTACCACCAGGTACAGGTCAACCTATTAATGGTGTAATAATTAAGCCGCCCCAAGTAGTTAAATACACTATTCAATCGAGTATGAACGATGTTCCAGCTTCGGAATTAATCCGGGAATTGGAAAAAAAAGGCACAGTGGGGTTAGTGACTCGAATTCGTAGTATGCAACAAACAGGAGTCATTTCAAAATGACGCTGAGTGATGATTTAAATTTTGCCGAACATGGTGGGGAATTCGATTCGGAAACGCCAGCCTACCCCGTGGTATTTGGCATTGCCTTTACACCAAAAATAATTGGCATTTTGGTGGGGGTAATTGGTGTAGCAGGAGCAGGTTATATATTGTTAAATCTGCTGATGCCAGCTTGGGAAAGCTATCAGCAGCAGCAAGCAAAAAGCTCTGAACTGCAAGCACAAATTGAGCAAAAAAAAGCCAATATCAAACAAATTGACAAAGTTAAAGACGAACTAGCGCAGGCAAAACAGCAACAAGTTCAGGTTTTAGGTTTATTTGCTAACGCAAAAACCTTGGATACATTGCTGTTGGATTTGAACCGCTTAGTTGAGTCTGGCAATACTGCAACTTCTATTAATGCAGTCAGAGCCAAACTGAATAAATTTATACCAGTTTCCCCAAAACCAGAACCGATTACTGATGGGAGTCTAGGACTACAGGTTAACGGCAAGCTGCAACGCAGCGCTATCAATGCCGAAATTACAGGAACTTATGAGCAAACACAATCGATAATTCGTAACATTGAGCGGTTACAGCCTTTGTTAATAGTTAAAGATTATCAAGCAAGTTTGGCCCCAGTAGTGTCAAGATCGCCGTTAGACAAAACACCGGTACAGGTTGGGCCAGCAGCGATTAATACATCATTCCAGTTACAGGTATTGATGCCACTGAGCGCGGAAGAAATAGCCGCAGCAGCAGCTAAAGCTACACCGAAAAAGTAGTTAGAAGCTAAGAGTTAGGAGTTAGGAGTTAAGAGTTAGAAGTTAGGAGTTAGGAGTTTTTATTCCTAACTATTCACTCATAATTTCTTATTTTTGGCTCACTACTCAAAATTATTTGTAAACAAGGTTTTATAAGGTGAGGAATGAACTGTGAAACAGCTTCACGGTAACAGTTTTATATTGGGTACTGCCGCTTTTGCATTTTTGGCAGCTCAACCAGCTTGGGCACAAATTAGCCAAGTTACTAATGTACAGCTAAATCCAGTTAATGGTGGAATTAGCGTTGCTTTGAAAACTTCTTCAGGGTCGCGCCCGCAAGTTTTCACTACAAAAAGAGGCAAGACTTTAGTTGCAGATATTATCAATACTCAATTACGATTACCACAAGGTAATAGCTTTCGTCAAGATACCCCAGCGCCAGGAATTGCATCTATCGAGGTCAATCAGCTTGATGCTAATAGTATTCGGGTGACGGTAACGGGCAGCAATAATACACCTGAGAGTCAACCGGTGGTGCGATCGCAAAATGGCATTACACTCAGCTTTAGCCCATCCACAGGCGCTACAGCATCAGCACCAACGCCAACAGCACCAAAGCCAGCAGCACCAGTTGCTTCTACTCCAGCCCAATCTGCTCAAAAGCCAGATGTTCTCGTTCCCAACCCGGAAGTCACTATTGACGGACAACCTGCACAAGCTGCTGGCCCAGGTCAACCTCTGAGTCAGGCTCCACCTTTCTTACCCAGAGCCGTTGCTCCACCAGTGGGCGATATTGCTATTTCTGCTACCGATGCGTCTCCTAGCACCATTGACTTAGGAACTCAGGAACGTGTACCCCGCCTAGTACTACGAGATGCGCCAGTGCGTGAGGTTTTATCATTACTTGCCCGTGCAGCTAATTTGAACCTGGCTTATATCGGAGGTGAGCAAGGTGGTGGAGGTCAAGCAGGTGCTGCTGCACAACCAACTTCTCAAACTATTTCTTTAGATATAGAAAACGAGCCTGTACAAGATGTATTTAACTACGTCTTGCGTTTGAGTGGTTTAGAAGCTAACCGCAGTAATCGTACAGTTTTCGTTGGGCCGAAACTACCTAATGCAACGCGTGACATGGTTATGCGTAACCTGCGACTTAATCAGGTGACAGTGGGAGTCGCTCTGAACTTTTTGGTCGGCTTGGGGGCAGAAAGTGCCGTCAGCCGCGAGCGACAAGTGACCAGTGTTAATGCCGTACCTGTGGGTACTGGAATTGCTCCCATCACCCAAACTCAGACGACTATAGAAAACAGAGTTGAAACTCAACGTGTTAATTACCAAGACTCTAACCCATTACTTAGAGGTTTACAGGCATTGGGAGATGAGCGCACCAATTCCCTTACCTTAATTGGCCCGCCTAGACTCATCGAAATTGCAATGGCTCAACTAACTCAGCTTGATATTCGTCGTCGTCAAGTAGCAGTTAACGTCAAGATTATTGATGTTAACCTCAATAAAATCGATGACCTTAATACCAGCTTTTCCTTTGGTGTTGACAACACCTATTTTTCCAATAATAACGGTTCTGCAAGTTTAAACTTTAATGGTTTAAGCTCTTTCCCCAGACGTTTCATTGCTAATTTGACGGCTCAGGTGCAAAATCGCAATGCCAAAATTTTGACTGACCCAACTTTAATTGTCCAAGAAGGTCAAACAGCTAATGTCAAACTGACCCAAGAGGTAATAGGAAACGTTAAGAACGAAATAACTCGTGGTGATGATATTGCAACACAAACAATTACTACCGAGAAAGCGGAGGTGGGATTAACTTTGGGTGTCAAAATTGAGCGGATTGATGACAATGGTTTTGTTTCTCTGTCTGTGGCACCTGTTATCAAAGCACCGCAGTCTTCAGAACAGATTGCTGTTGGAGACAGCAGCCAAACAATATTTCTAGTATCAGAACGCTCCCTAAATTCTGGCTTGATTCGCCTGCGAGATGGGCAAACACTTATTCTTAGCGGCATTATTCAAGATGAAGACCGAACAACTGTTAGTAAGATACCGATTCTGGGTGATCTTCCACTGATTGGAGCATTATTTAGAAGAACAAATAAAGATAATCAGCGCAAAGAAGTGATTGTGCTGCTTACACCTCAAATTATGGATGACTCTGAGAACTCCTCCTACGGCTATAACTACGCCCCCAGCCCACAAGTACGGCAAATTCTTGAGCGTCGAGGCTTAAAGATTCCTACTGGGCAGCAATGATAAACAGGTGAGTCACCTCTAGCTTAAATACTCGCTAGTTACTAGCAAGCAGTTCATAATTTAAATCCTGCATCTGTTGATGA